>JBBJOU010000271.1:0-3821 GCA_037724305.1 Acidimicrobiales bacterium | reverse complement strand
GGGTCACCTGCGCGTACGGGGCCGAACCCGTCCTCGTCAACGTCGACCTGCGGGTCACCCCGGAGCAGTTCACCGGGATCGTCGGTCCCTCCGGGTCGGGCAAGACGACGCTGCTCCGCGTCCTGCTCGGCACGTGCCGGCCTCTCGCCGGCACCGTCCACCGCCGCCCGAGCCTTCGGGTCGGCTACGTCCCCCAGGTCGAGACCGTGAACTGGAGCTTCCCGGTCACCGTCAGCGAGTGTGTGCTCATGGCCCGCACCCGGGGGCGCGTCCTGCCGTGGCGCAGCCGCGCCGAGCAGACCGAGGTCGACGGCATCCTCGACCGCCTCGACATCGTGGAGCTGCGCGACCGCCACATCCGTCAGCTGTCCGGGGGTCAGCAGCAGCGGGTGTTCATCGCCCGTGCCTTGCTCGGACGTCCCCAGCTCCTGCTCCTGGACGAACCGACCTCGGGCGTCGACGTCCGGACCCGCCATGACGTCCTCCACCTCCTCGCCGATCTCCATCGCGACGGGCTCGCCATCGTGCTCACCACCCACGACCTCAACGGCATCGCCGCCCACCTCCCGCACCTCGTGTGCCTCAACACCGAGGTGATCGGGACCGGCGCGCCTCGCGAAGTCCTCACCGCGGACATCCTCGAACGGACCTACGGCGCCCGCATGGACATCCTCGAGCACGCCGGGATGCCCATCGTTGTCGACCACCACGCCGCCCACCACGCCGACGACAACGTCGTCGGCCTTCGACGCACTGGCGCCTGAGATGGACGAGCTGCTCCGCCCGTACGACTTCGAGTTCTTTCGCAACGGCGTGATCGTCGCCACCCTCGCCGGCGGGTTGTGCGGCCTGGTGGGTGTCTACGTCGTGCTCAAGGGCATGAGCTACATCGGTCACGGCCTGTCCCATGCCATCTTCGGCGGCTTCGCCGCCAGCGCCCTGCTCGGCGTCAACTTCATCCTCGGCGCCGGCGCCTGGGGCGTCGCCTCCGCCCTGATGATCAACGGCGTGACCCGGCGGCGGGTCATCGGGGCCGACGCCGCCATCGGGGTGATCACGACCGCGTCGTTCGCGCTGGGCCTCGCCCTCTTCGCCGTGTTCGGCCGCCAGGGTGCCAGCTTCGACGCGGCCCTGTTCGGCAGCATCCTCGGCGTCGGCACCGGGGACGTCCTGGCGATCCTGGGGGTGGCTGTCCTCGTCAGCGGGGTCATCTTTTTTACGTACCGGTCGCTGTTGTTCACCACCTTCGACCCGGAGGTGGCCGAAGCGTCCGGCCTGCCGACCGCGCGCATCGACGCCCTGCTCATGCTGGTGCTCGCCGCCACCATCCTCGCCACCATGCAGGTGCTGGGCGTGACCCTCATCGCCGCCACCCTCGTCATCCCCGCCACCGTCGCCCGTATGCTCACCGACTCCTTCGCCCGGATGCTCCTGCTCGCCGCCGGCATCGGCGGCCTGACCGGCTTCGTCGGCATGAACCTCAGCTACCACCTCGACATCCAGTCAGGCCCGGCGATCGTGCTCGTGGGAGCCGGGCTGTTCGCGGCGACGTTCGCTGTCTCCGGTGCTCGCGACCGTCGGCGCCCGACAATCCGCCCGCTTTCGAGCTGAGCGAACGCGGCGCCGTCACGGCGGATGGCGGTGAGCGCGGCGGCCAGCAACTCCTCCTGCCGGGCCGCCCGCCGGACATCGCCGGCGTCGGCGTCGCCCCGGCGGGTGGTGGCGACGGGGCGCCGGCGAACGGTCACGCACCTGAACGTGTACGGGAGGTACCCGCTCAGGGGCGGGGCGCCCGATCGAGCCACTTGCCGCCGCCGGGCGGTGGTGTCCACGACCGCAGGCCGGCGAGCAGGGCGTCGACCTCGGTGGCGGTGATGACGAGCGCCCGGTTGGCCTCGCTCACGAACCGCTCCTCGACGGCGGCGTCGAGCAGCGCCAGCAGGGGCGTGAAGTACCCGGTGGGGTCGAGCACCGCGCACGGCTTGGCGTGGATGCCGAGCTGCGCCCAGGTCAGCGCCTCGAAGAACTCGTCGAGGGTGCCGTAGCCGCCGGGGAGCATGACGAAGGCGTCGGCGAGGTCGCTCATGACCTGCTTGCGCTCGTGCATCGACCCCACCGTGACCAGCCGGGTGAGGCCGGGGTGGGCGATCTCGGCCGCCACCAGTGCTTCGGTGATGACACCGGTGACCGCGCCGCCGGCGCCGAGCGCAGCGTCGGCCAGCGTGCCCATCAACCCGACGTGGCCCCCGCCGTAGACGACCTCGACGCCGGCCTCGGCCAGGCCCCGCCCCAGGGCGGCGGCGGTGGCCCGGTGGGCGCGGTCTCGCCCCGGGCTGGACCCGCAGTAGACGGCGGCGCGCGCGATCACCACCACCCCATGGTGGTACAACGGTGCCCACGCGCCGCCCACGCCCGCCGGCCGACGGCCCACGGGTCACCGCCCCGAACTCGTCACATCGCCCGCGCACGGCGGCCGACAGCAGGCGATTTGATGAGCCGGTCGGCCTCGCACCCGGCGCGATGCTCGATCAATCCCCCGTGTGGGTGACGACGTCACTGCAGCGCCCCGGGCTCGCCCGTGACTAGCGTGTGACATGGGCGACACGGCGCGCTCGCTTGCGAGCGCCGAACCGAGGAGATTTCATCTTGCGACACCGGACACCAGCACTGCTCGTAGCCGGCGCAGCCGTCATCATGGCGCTGCCCACTGGCGCCGGCGCCGACCCCGATCAGGGGGCGGGCGTCGAGAACAGCATCTCCTACGTGGAGGACTTCGCCGGCGAGGGCGTCCAGCAGGACGAGCAGCACGGCGGTACCGCCGGCCACCTCCCGCCCGTGCAGAACAACGTCGAGGTCGTCGGCCAGGTCCAGCTCGACGACCGCGGTGCCGGGTTGGAGGGGCGCGTCGCCGACGTCGCCGCCTACGGCGACTACGCCTACCTGAACGCCTACTTCGCGCCCAACTGCGAGCAGGGCGGCGTCCACGTCGTCGACATCTCCAACCCGGCGAACCCGACCGAGCTGGTCGACGCCTTCATCCCCACGAGCATCGGGTCCTACGCCGGCGAGGGCATCAAGATCCTGCCGATCGCCGGGATGGACGTGCTCATCCACAACAACGAGACCTGCGCCTTCGACCCGGAAATCCCCAGCGGTGGTATCAGCCTGTGGGACGTCACCGATCCGACCGACCCGCAGCCCCTCGCACTGCACCAGGGCGACACCGACCTCACCGACATCGCCTACAACGCGGGTTCGGCCAACACCGTCCACTCCTTCGACGCCTGGACCAACGAGCTCACGGGGCGCACCTACGCGGCACTGGTCGACAACCAGGAGACCGAGGACGTTGACTTCCTCGACATCACCGATCCCGCCAACCCGGTGTTCCTGAATGAGCTCGACCTGATCGACGAGACCCAGCAGGACGTCCCGGAGGGGCTCACGTCGATCTTCTCCCACGACATGGACGTGCAGCGCTTCGGCAGCCGCTACGTGATGTCGCTCAACTACTGGGACGGCGGCTACGTGCTGCTCGACGTCACCGACCCGGCGAACGTCGTGCTCATGGCCGAGACCGACTTCGCCCTGCTCGACGAGGAACGCCTCGAGCGGGGGGTGGAGATCAGCCCCGAGGGCAATGCCCACCAGTCGGAGATCAACACGACCGGCGACTTCATGATCGGCACCGACGAGGACTTCGACCCGTTCCGGGTCGAGGCCACCATCACGAGCGGGCCCAACAGCGGGAACGAGCTCGTCGCCGTCCAGGCCTCCGGAACCCCGCCGCTCACCGAGGACGATTCGTTCTCGGCCCAGCC
>JBBJOU010000270.1:0-3828 GCA_037724305.1 Acidimicrobiales bacterium | reverse complement strand
CGGGTGGGACGGGCGATCCCCGTCCGGCGGGTTCGATTCCCGTCCACCTCCGCCAACGATCGTCGACGACGGTGCTTCAAGCTGGCGACCCTCGCCGAGGAGTGGCGCCTCCCGCTGCTCGACCGCCTCAGCCGCGCTGCTCGAGGCGGTCGATGACCCGGTCGAAGGCACGGCGGTCGAGGGCCGCACCCTCGCGGCGGACCGAGGCCGGCGGGAGGCGCAGGACGCGTCCCACGTCGGCGTAGCTGGGCCGGCGCTGGGCGTCCCACTTCCCGGCGCCGACGGGCACCCGGTCGGGGTCGCCCGGCCGGTCGCGCGAGGTCAGCGGGACACCGGCGAGCCCGGTGCCCCACCGGCCGATCACCACGACGGGGCGGTCCTTGCCCTTGGTCGGGTCGTCCTCGAACGACACCCACGCCCACACGACCTCGCCGGGGTCGGGGGCACCGTCGATGTCGGGTTCGTAGGCGACGACGATGCGCTCGCCGTCCGGCGCCGGCACCGTCCGCGCCGCAACGGCCGGCCCCCTCGGGGCGAGCGCACCCGAGCGACCTCGGTCGCCGATCGCCATCAGCGCCCGGGAGAGCTTGCGGGCGAGCCCCACTCAGACGGCGAGCAGGTCGCGGGCGCCGGTGTCGGAGGACGGGTGGCGCAGCTTCGACATGGCCCGGGCCTCGATCTGGCGGATGCGCTCGCGGGTCAGGTTGAAGTGCTCGCCGACCTCCTCGAGGGTGCGGGGCTCGCCGCGGTCGAGGCCGAAGCGCAGCTTGAGGATGTCGCGCTCGCGCTCGTCGAGGGGGGCGAGCAGCCGGCTGATCTCGTCGGGGAGCAGCGCCGTCGCCGCCACCTCGAAGGGCGACTCGGCGGCGCGATCCTCGACCACGTCGCCCAGCTCCGCGTCGCCGTCCTCGCGCAGCGGCTCGGACAACGACAGGGGTTCGGCGGCGAAGCGCAGCGCCTCGGTGACCTTGTCCTCGGGCAGCTCCACCTCGATCGACAACTCGGCGAGGGTGGCGGGTCGGCCCAGCTTCAGCTCGAGGCGCGACCGGGCCTTCTGGAGGCGGGAGAGGGTGTCGCCGGCGTGCACCGGGAGACGGATGGTGCGCCCGGTGTTGGCGATGCCCCGGGTGATCGCCTGGCGGATCCACCAGGTGGCGTAGGTGGAGAACTTGAAGCCCTTGCGCCAGTCGAACTTCTCGACGGCGTGCATCAGGCCCAGGTTGCCCTCTTGGACCAGGTCGAGGAGCGGCAGGCCGGAGGCCTGGTACTTCTTGGCGATCGACACGACCAGGCGCAGGTTGGACTGCACGAACGTGCGCTCGGCCGCCTCGCCCTGCTTGGCGATGCGGCGCAGGTCGCGCATCCGCCCCGGGCTGGGGGCCCGGCCGCCGGCGTCGAGGGCGCTGCGGGCCTCGACCCCCGCCTCGATCGCCTGCGCCAGACGGACCTCGTCGTCCTTGGTCAGAAGGGGGTACTGCCCGATGTCGGTGAGGTAGAGCCGGACGAGGTCCTCCTCGTCGCGTTCCACACGCTCCTTGGGCAAGCGGTTCCCCTCTCCTCGGCTCGAGCGACGTGGGGCCGGTTCTCAGGCGACCGAAAGGTGCTTCGAGGGTACCCCCGCGGTCAAGGGGTCCCGGCGCCAGCCGGGGCGTCAGGTCGGCTCGACCAGGTCATCGCGCACCGGTGGGTGGTGCCAGGAGGGGCCGCCCTCGAGCTCGACGGCGAGGAGCACCCGGCTGCGCCGGCTCACCAGCACCGCGCCACGACCGGGCAGCGTGGCCCGCGCCGCCGCCCCACCGGGCCAGGCGCCGTCCGCCCGTCGGCGGGCGATGCGCTTGACCCCCTCGGGGTCGAGGACGACGGCGGCGTCGTGGGGGACCTCGACCCCGCGGCCCAAGCCGGGCGCCTGGAGGCCCCAGACCACCCGGGCCGGCAGCGACCCCACCGGGTCGAGCTCGGTGCGCACCACCGAGAGGGGGCCGACGACCCGCAGGCCCCGACGGCGGCGGGCGTCGAGGCGGCGTCGGAGCACCACGTTGGCGACGGCGAACCCGACCGCCAGGCCGACGCCGCTCACCACGAACGACACCGGCGGAGCGAGGAGCGAACCGATGGCGAAGAACAGCCCGCCGACCAGCACCGGGCCCACGAGGGGGGCGAGCCCGGTGCCCGACGCGAGGTAGCGCGCATCGGCCTCGTCGAGGGTCACCGCCTCGACCGTCGCCTCTCCGGACGGCTCCGCCACCAGTTGCCCGCTCAGGCCGACGCGCGAGCGTCGAGGAGCAGGTGCTCGACGCGGGCCTGGTGGGCGACGGCGGCGTCCATCGTCGACCGGTCGACCACCAGGCGCCGCAGCAGCGCCTCGCCGGTGCGCCACTCCTCGACGTCGTCGGCGAGCACCAGTCCGAGCACCCGCCGCAGCGGGGCGTCGGCCACCGGCGAGGCGACGGCGAGGCGGGCGTCGTCGGTGGTGATCAGGTGGGCCAGCACCACCCGGGCGAAGCCGGCGAGGCGCTCGATGGTGGTCGGGGCGGCGGCCACGGCGTCGACCACCGCCACCCACGCCGGGGTGGGGGCGGCCGCCTGGTCGACGGGCCCGCCGATGACGGGCACCAGGTCGCGCCACAGTCGGGCGTGCCACTCGTGGCGCCGGCAGCCGGTGGCCAGCGCGATGCGGGCCTCCGGGTCGTCGGTGGTGGCGACCCAGCCGCCAAGCACCTCGAACAGGCGTAGCTCGAGCCACGCCCGGCGACGGTGGGCACGAGCGTCGGAGACGATGCCGGGCACCGGGGCGCTGACCACGGCCCGGCAGTCAACCACGGGGCGACGGCGGACGACGATCCTCCGGCGCGACGACCGCCGGCCTACCCGGCGAACAGTCGGTACGCCTCGGTCGGAGCGGTGGCGGCGACGCTGACCGCGCCGATGGCCCGCAGGCTCGCTGATCTCGGGTCGTCGCCGTCGCCGACCGCGACCCACCCGCCGCGCAACGATGCGAGTGGGTCGACGCTGAGGTGGGCCGAGGCAAGACGGGCGAACGACGCCGGCGGCCCGGCCCGTCCGCCCCCGAGCAGCAGGCACACGAGCAGCCCGTCGCCGCCGGCCAGGGCGATGTCGGGCTCGTGCAAGCCGACGCGGTCCTGGGCCCGCAGGACCCGGTTGGCGGTGCGCGCCGCGGCTAGGAGACGGTCGGCGTTGCGCAGCCGCCCCCAGGCGGTGAGGGGACGTACGTCGGGGTGGTCGACGGCGAGGGCGAGCACGGCGTCGCCGGTGCGCAGCGTTGCCAACCACTCGTCGACGAGCGCCGGTGGGGCCACGCCGCTCGGGCCGACCTCGGCCACGGGCGGCCGCCGGAGCCGGTTGGGGCGGGGTTCGGGCCGGCGCCGCTCCCGGCCCGTCGGCAGACCGGCGGCGGGGACCACCGCCAGGGCGGCGTCGAGTGCCGCCAGGTCCGGCTTCATGACCACCGCCCGGGCCCCGGCGGCGATGACGGCGTCGGTGTCGGTGTCGAAGGCAGTGAACACGACGACGTCGCAGTCGAGCTCACGGCGGCGGAGCTCGACCAGCACGTCGTACCCGCTGATCCCGGGCAGCGCAAGGTCGAGCACGAGCAGCTCGGCCCCGAAGCGCTCGACCATGGCGATGGCATCGCCCCCGGAGTCCGTCTCCGCCAGCACCTCGTGCCCCGCCTGCTCGGCCAACGTCGCCGCCACCGACCGCAACACCGGATCGTCGTCGCACACCACCACCCGCATCAGTCCCCCGTCGGCCGCGCCCCCCCGCCCGTGAGCAACCCGCCCGAAGAACCCGAAGCAGCACCGGCTCGGC
>JBBJOU010000269.1:0-3832 GCA_037724305.1 Acidimicrobiales bacterium | reverse complement strand
CCACCTCGCTTGCGTCGGCGGCGATGTCGACGCCGTCCACGGCGATGGTGTCGCCATAGCGCACCGTGAGCCCCTCCATCCGCAGCCCCCGATCGCCGGCGCTCATGCCGACCATCAGAACTCGCCCACGTCGCCGACGCGGCCCCGGTCGGCAAGGGCGACGACCACCGCGGTGACCACCAGCAGGACCACGCTCATGGCCATGGCCTGGCCGAAGTTCGCCTCGCCGGGCCGGCCGAGGAAGCGGGCGATGGCGAGGGGCACGGTGGGGGTGTCGTCGCGACCGAGCACGGTCGTGGCGCCGAACTCGCCGAGCGACACGGCGAACGCGAAACCGCCGGCGACGAGCACGGCCCGCCCGACCAGGGGGAGATCGACCTCGCGCCACACCCGCCCGGGCGGGGCACCCAGCGTGGCGGCCGCCTCCCGGAGGCGGGGCTCGACGGCGCGTAACGCCGGCACCAGGGTCCGCACCACGAACGGCACGCCGACGAGCGCGTGGGCGAGGGGCACGATCCACCACGACCCCCGCAGGTCGAGGGGTGGGGTGTCGAGGGCGACGAGGAATCCGAAGCCCACGGTGACGGCGGAGGTTCCGAGGGGTAGGGCCAGCACGGTGTCGGCGGCGCGCCCGAGGCGGTCGGTGCGGGCGGCGACGGCCACGGCGGCGGCCCCCCCGACGAGCAGGGCGATGACGGCGGCGACGGTCGCATAGCCGAGAGACGTGCGCACCGCCGCCCACGGGGTGACGAACAGCGTCGAGCCCCGGGCGGAGGAGCCCAACGCCCGCCACCAGGCCAGCCCGTAGCCGTCGCCGACGCGGAACGAGCGCTCCACCAGCACGAGCAGGGGGGCGCCGAGGAGGGCCGCCATCACCGCCAGGTTGGCGCCGAGCGCGGTGCGCTCCCCCGCCGTGCGGGGGCGGCGGGCGGTCGTGGTCGCCGGGGCCAGGGCAAGCGCGCCGGCGCGGGCCCGGTCGCGCAGGCGGGCCTGGACCACGAGGAGGGCGGCCACGGTGAGCAGCTGGACCACGGCGAGCGCGGCGGCCCGAGGCAGGTCGAGCTGGCGGGTCGTGCGGGCGATCTCCACCTCGAGCGTGGCGTGCTCGGGCCCACCGAGGAGTTGCACGACCCCGAAGCTGGTGAAGGTGAAGAGGAACACGAGCACGGCGGCCGAGGCGATGGCCGGGCGCAGGAGGGGCAGCGTGATGTGGCGCAGCACCTGGGCGCGGGTGGCGCCGAGGGCGCGGGCGGCGTCCTCGACGCGAGGGTCGAGCCGGGCCCACACCCCGCCGACCACCCGCACCACGATGGCGTAGTCGAAGAAGGCGTGGGCGACGACGATGGCGGCCACGGTCCCGTCGAGGCGGACGACCGAGCTGAACGCGCCGCGCGGCCCGGCCAGGGCGAGGAAGGCCGAGGCCACCACCACGGTCGGCAGCACGAACGGCACCGTGACGGCAGCGCGCACCAGCGCCCGTCCGCGGAAGTCGAAGCGGGCCAGCACCCACGCCCCGGGCAGGCCGAGGGCGAGGGTGACGACGGTCGAGAGCACGGCCTGGCCCACGGTGAAGCCGAGCACCCCCCGGAACGATGGGTCACCGGCGAGGTCGGTCAACTCGCCGAGGTTCCAGCGACCCCCGTCGCGCACCCCCAGCCCGACGATGGAGGCCACCGGGTAGACGTAGAGGACGCCCAGGAACAGCGCCGGCCCGGCCAGCAACGCCACCCGAACCCGCGTCGACAACCCCGTTCCGGCGGCAGCTGTCTGAGCCATGGCTTCGACAACTGCCGCCGGTTCGGGATGTGGGGTCATCGGAGGACCAGTTCGATCCAGCGCTCGACGTTGGCCTCGCGGGTCTCGCCGATGGCGAAGGGGTCGAGCTCGATGAGCTCGGCGGGCTGGGCGGCGTGCTCCTCGAACACCGGCGGGAGCGCCACGCCCTCGCGCACCGGGAACACGAACATCTGCAGCGGCACGTCGGCCTGGAACTCCTCGGAGAGCAGGAAGTCGACGAGCGCCCGGGCGCCCTCGGGGTTGGCCGCCCCGGCCAGCACGCCGGCGTACTCGATCTGGCGGATGCAGCTGGCCTCGATCACCCCGGTGGGGGCCTCGTCGACGGGCGGCTCGGCGAAGAGCACCTCGGCCGGTGGGCTCGACGCGTAGGACACCACCAGGGGCTTGTCGCCCTCGCTGCCCGACCCACCGGAGAACTCGCCGTAGTAGGCGTCGTCCCAGCTGGCGGCGACGGTGACGCCGTTGTTGCGCAGCTCGCTCCAGTAGGCCTCCCACCCGTCCTCGCCCTCGCCGAAGGTGTCGATGGTCGCGTAGAGGAAGGCGAGGCCCGGCGACGACGTCGACGGGTCCTCGACCACCAGGAGGTCTTCGTACACCGGGTCGGTCAGGTCGGCCAGGGTGGCCGGCACCGGCGGCGCGCCGGGGGCGTCGAAGAACGCCCGGTCGTAGTTGAGACAGACATCGCCGGTGTCGACGGGGGTCACCCGGTGCTCGGGGTCGGTCTGCAGCTCGTCGGGCACCTCGGCCAGTGCCGGTGACTCGTACGGCTCGAAGATGCCGGCGTCGAGGCCCCGGGTGAGGAAGCCCGTGTCGATGCCGAACAGCACGTCACCCTGGGGGTTGCCCTCGGTGAGCACCGCCTGGTTCACCACCGACCCGGCATCGCCGCCCTGCAGCAGGCGCACCTCGATGCCCGAGGTCGCGGTGAACGCTTCGAGCACCTCGGGGGAGACGTTGAAGCTGTCGTGGGTGACGAGCACCACCTCACTGCCGCCGTCGTCCCCGTCCGAGGCGACGTCATCGTCGCCGCCGTCACCGCAGGCGGCGGCCACCAGGGCGCCGGCGGCGAGCAACGGAACGATGTGGGCGGGGCGATGGGTCATCAGGGTCCTTCGGGATCGGGATCGGGGTCGGTGGGCGTGGGGGAAGCGTCGAGCTCGCCGGGGAGCACGACCAGCAGCGCGCCGGCGCCGAGCGATACAGCGACGCGGCCGGCGGGGTGCTCGATGACGTTGCTGACGCCGCGGGTCGTGCCGGGCTCGAGGGTGGCGTCGACCAGCGGATAGCGGAGGCCCGAGGTCGTGACCCCGATGGCAGGACCACCCACCGGCACCAGGCTGACCAGCTCGGCGGCCAGGCCGCTGACGAGGGCGGTCCCGGGGCCGTGCACGACGTAGATGCGCGAGGAGCCGAGCACGGCGCGGATCATCACGTGGCCCCATCGGGCGTCGGCAAGCGAGAGGGCACCGGCCAGGAGATGGTCGAGGCGCCCGCCGGCACCCGCCAGGACCAGGACCTCGACGGCGCCGTCGTCGATGGCCGTGCCCACCGCCAACGCCAGGTCGGTGGCGTCCTTGGCCACCGGGTGGCGGTCGATGCGCGCCCCCGCCGCCTCGGCGGCGGCCAGCGCGCCCGGGCTGATCGAGTCGAGGTCGCCGACGACGACGTCGACGTCGAGGCCCAACTGGGAGGCGACCTCGGCACCGGAGTCGGCGGCGTAGACGACAGCGTCCGGGAACACCGGGCCGATGGCGGCCAACGCCACCCGGTCCACCGGACCACCGCCGGCGACGACGACAGCCGCGCCGGGCACGACCCACGGGTCGTCGAGGCCATCGGGTTCGTCGAGCATACGACTCCCTCCGCCGGCATGAACCGGATCAGGTTCGTCGGGTCGGTGGCGATCGCCACCCTCTCAGCCCACGGTGGGCTCCCCGGTCGTCACCCGCACCGTAGCGCCACCGCCGGCCGCCGCCGCGCCCCGCCGGCGCGGACCTGGGGAGTGGTCCCCGATGACAAGGCGGCGATCCGGTCG
>JBBJOU010000268.1:0-3843 GCA_037724305.1 Acidimicrobiales bacterium | reverse complement strand
TGCGGTAGGCGGCGACGAGATCGGGGCGCAGGCCGGTGACGACCACCTCGTCGATGCCACCGACGACGAGGTCGACGGCGCTCAGCAGATGGCCGAGGGAGGTCGGGTGCTCGGCGCCGAGCGCGCCGAGGAGAGCGACGATCTCCTCGGCCCGCTCGCGGTAGCGATCGACGCCGGTGAGGGCGCCGAGGCGGAGCAGGCCGACGGCGGCGAGGGAGCTGGCCGACGGGCTGGCGCCGTCGAGGAGGTCCTTCTGGCGGGCGACGAGCTGCTCGCCATCGTGGCCGACGGTGAAGACGCCGCCGGCGTCGTCGTCCCAGAACAGCTCGAGCAGGGCGTCGGCGGCGTCGATTGCCTCGGCGATCCAGCGGGCTTCGCCGGTGAGCTCGTAGAGGCGGGTGAAGGCGTCGACGAGGGCGCCGTGGTCGGCGGCGAAGGCGAGCACGTCGGCCCGTCCCGGACCGTCGGGGTCGGGGGGATCGGCCTGCCAGGTCCGCAGCCACCGGCCGTCGGGCCGGCGCAGCGCCCGCAGCAGGAACTCGCCGCCCGCCACCGCGGCGTGGTGCCAGGCCACCTCACCGGTGGCCGCGGCGGCCTCCGCCAGGGCCGAGACGAACAGGCCGTTCCACTCGGTGAGCACCTTGTCGTCGAGCCCCGGCCGCACCCGTCGCTCGCGGGCCTCGAACAGCGCGGCGCGGGCGGCCTCGATCGCCGCCGGCCGAGCGAGCTCGCCCACCGCGTGCAGGCGGTTGGGGATGCTGCGCCCGGTGTGCTCGAAGTTGCCCTCTGGTCGCACGCCGTACCAGTCGAGGGCGACCTTCGCCTCGGGGCCGTCGCCGAGCACGTCGACGACCTCGGCCACCGTCCACGTGTGGAACCGGCCCTCGACGCCCTCGCTGTCGGCGTCCTCGGCCGAGAAGAATCCGCCGGCCGGGTGGCGCAGGTCACGCAGCACGAAGCCCACGGTCTCGTCGAGCACCTGGCGGTGGCGGACTTCGCCGGTGACCTGCCAGGCGTGGAGGTAGGCCCGCACCAGCAGGGCCTGGTCGTAGAGCATCTTCTCGAAGTGCGGCACCAGCCAGGCGGCGTCGACCGAGTAGCGGGCGAAGCCGCCGCCGACGTGCTCGACGTGCCCGGCGGCAGCCAGGTGGTCGAGCGAGACGGCGGCGGCGGCGACGGCCTCGGGGCGGCCGTCGCGCAGCAGCACGTCGATGCTCATGGTCTGCGGGAACTTCGGCGCCCGGCCGAAGCCCCCGAGGCGGTCGTCGTGCTGGGCGAGCAGCGCGGCCACCGCGCCGTCGAGCACCTCGGGCCCGGGAAGCGACCCCCCTTCGGCGGCGGGGAGGGACGAGCGGCGCAGGTGCTCGGTCAGGGTGGTGGCCTGCTCGGCGATCTGCTCGCGCTTGGTGCCCCACGCGTCGTGGATCGACAACAGGACGTCGGTGAAGCTGGGCATCCCCTGGCGCCGCTCGCGGGGGAAGTAGGTCCCGCAGTAGAACGGCTCACCGTCGGGGGTGGCGAAGACGGTCATCGGCCACCCCCCGGACCCGGTCATGGCCTGGGTCGCCGCCATGTACACGGCGTCGACGTCGGGGCGCTGCTCGCGGTCGACCTTCACGTTGACGAACCGCTCGTTCATCACCGCCGCCGTCGCCTCGTCCTCGAAGCTCTCGTGGGCCATCACGTGGCACCAGTGGCACGCCGAGTACCCGACCGACAACAGGATCGGCTTGTCCTCGGCCTGCGCCCGCTCGAATGCCTCCGGCCCCCACGGGTACCAGTCCACCGGGTTGTCGGCGTGCTGGCGCAGGTACGGACTCGTCTCCTGGGCCAGCCGATTGGGGCTGCTCATCGGTCCACCGTACCGACGAGGCCCGGCGCCGAAGCGGTCGCGAGGGTGGAGACTGCGAGAGGGTCGCCCGATCAGGCGGAGACGCCCACCCGACCGCTCGTGTAGTAGCGCACCGCTTGTGCCACGTCGGCCGCGCCCGGGGTGATGCCGACGTCGCCCAGTTGCAGGCCGACCCTCCGGAGGCGCTTCCACTGCCCGGCGGGCAGGGAGGAGCTCACTCCCGGAGAGGTCCGGTCCACTCCGGGGATGAGGTGGAAAGTCAGGATGCGATTGCCCAGCACCGATCGCACGGACAATGAGGCCACGGCCGCCCACGGCACGCTCACCCACCCCCGGTGCGTGCACAGCTGCATGCCCGTCGGCGACAGGACGAGTGGGGTCTCGACGGCGACGCGGGCGCCCCACGCGTAGCAGTGGAGGCAGATCTGGACGATCAGCCCGAGAGCGCTGATGGCGATCGGGAGCATCGCCAGCGCCGAGCCGGTGCTCGCCGCCAGCGCGGCGGCGAGCCCGAACAGCACGACCACGAGTCCCCCCAAGCCGAACACGATGACCCGGAAGCGGCCGTCGATCCGGGCCCGGTCGGTGTGGACCACGAACTGGTGCGGGACAGCGCTCATCGTTCCGGAGTATCGCGCCCGACAGCCGCCCCGGTGCGCCGGCGTACGTTCATCATCACCGCGGGCCGCCGCCATCGCGGCCATCGTCGCCGCCGTCATCGCTGATGGTGGCGGCGGTGCTGATGTCGACCTCCGACGCGATCGGCGGGTGGTGCTCGACGCGGGAGTCGATGTCGTCGCCGTCCTCGGGGCCCCCTGACCCCACGGCCGCAGGTCACAGCTTGTGTCGACGCACCTTGCCGAGGGCGGTGCGGGGGAGCGCCGCTACCAGCTCGACCGAGCGGGGGGCGCACCACGCCGGCAGGGTGGCGCGCACGTGCTCGCGCAGCTCGGCCAGCGCCGGCGGGTGGGCCGGGTCGGCGGCGACGACGACGGCGACGACGCGCTGGCCCCACTCGGGGTCGGGGCGGCCGACGACCGCGGCCTCGGTCACCGCCGGGTGGCCGGCGAGCAGCCGCTCGACGGGTTCGGGCCAGACGTTCTCGCCTCCGGTGATGATGAGGTCGCCTCGACGGCCGTGGACGGTGACGAGGCCGGAGTCCGGGTCGACGGCGCCGAGGTCGCCGGTGGCGAACCAGCCGTCGGTGTCGAGCGGGGTGGTGCCGTCGCGGTAGGCCCGCAGCAGCATCGGCGCCCGCACCCGCAGCTCGCCGGCGGCGTCGACGGCGACCTCGACGCCGTCGAGCGGCACGCCGTCGTAGACGATGCCGCTGCCCGTCTCGGTCATGCCGTAGGTGGCCACCGTGTTGGGGGGCCGCTCTGCCGGCGGCGCCGAGCCGCCGAGCACGATGCGCCGCCACCGGGTGGGGTCGATGCGGGCCAGCACGGTCGGGACCAGTGACACGAGCGTGTGACCGGCGGCGGCGGCGTTGACGACGGCCGGGTCGGGGCCGGGCACCACGGTGAGCGGGGTGCCGGTGAGCAGCGCCCGCACCACCACCGACAGCCCGCCGACGTGGGCGAGGGGCAGGCACGCCAGCCAGCGGTCGGTGCCCGGGTCGACGCCGAGACGGGCGCTGGTGGCGACGGCCGACGCCGCCAGCGCGTCGTGGGTGAGCACCACGCCCCGGGGTACGCCGGTGGTGCCGCTGGTGGCGACCACGAGGGCGTCGCCGTCCTCGACGGGCTCGTCGGGGCGCATCGTCGCCAGCAGCGCCGCCGCCGTCGGGCGGGGGAGGCGGGGGTCGAGGGGCAGCACGGCGTCGCCGTCGTCCCACGCCCGGCGCAGGGCGGCGACGAAACCCGGCCCGCCCACGGCGTCGAGGACCACCAGGCGTCCCACGACCCCGTTCCTATCCGGTCTCGGCGCCCGGCCCGGTGCTCTGGCAGGCTCGGCCGGCGATGAGCGCGCGCGAGCCGATCCCCACCACG
>JBBJOU010000267.1:0-3845 GCA_037724305.1 Acidimicrobiales bacterium | reverse complement strand
TCCTGGGCCAGGTGGGCGATGCAGCGCAGCTCGATCTGGTTGTAGTCGGCGACCAGCAGCTCGCAACCGGGCGCCGGCACGAACGCCTTGCGGAACCGTCGCCCCTCGGTGGTGCGCACCGGGATGTTGTGCAGGTTGGGCTGGTCCGACGAGAGGCGCCCGGTCCGGGCCACCGTCTGGTTGAAGGTGGCGTGGATGCGGCCGTCGGCCCCGATCTCGTTGAGCAGGCCCTCGCCGTAGGTCGAGCGCAGCTTCTCGACCTCGCGGTAGCGGAGCAGGTGGTCGACGATGGGGTGCTGGCCGGCCAGCTTCTCGAGCGAGGCGGCGTCGGTGGAGTACCCGGTCTTGGTCTTCTTGGTCGGCACCAACCCGAGGCGGTCGAAGAGGATCTGGCGGAGCTTGATCGTCGAGTTGACGTTGAACTCCTCCTCGGCGTCGGCCCAGATCTCCTTGGTGAGCCGGGCGCACTCGGCGATGAGCTCGTCGCTCAGCGCCCGCAGCTCGCCGGCGTCGACCCCGACCCCGACGTCCTCCATCTTGGCCAGCACCCGGACGAGCGGGATCTCGATGGTGTCGTGGAGGTCGCGCGAGCCCTGGGCGTCGAGGGCGGCGGTGATGGGCACCACCAGGCGGGCCACCGCCAGCGAGCGACGGGCGGCGTCACGGCTCGGCGGTACCTCGTCGACGCCGGAGCCGTCGAGGTCGAGCTGACCCACGGCGGCGGCGGCCGCCTCGGCGCCGCCGGTGTCGTCGGGCAGGCGGAGGGCGGCGTAGCGGGCGAGGACGTCGTCGAGGAGGTAGCGGCCCTCGGCCGGGTCGAGGAGGTAGGCGGCCAGCTGGGTGTCGAGGGCGAGGGTGCGCACGTCGACGTCGAGGGCGGTGAGCGAGCGGAGCAGCGGCTTGGCCCCGTGGGCGGCGAGGGGCCGGGCGCCGGGTGCCACGAGGGCGACCAGCGCCACCTTGACGGCGGCGTCGTCGAGCAGGGCGCCGGGGAGCCACGTCACCTCCCCAGCGGCGGCGTCGACGGTCAGGGCCAGCCCGGCGAGCGACGACCGCCCGGCCTCACCCTCCCAGGCGGCGGCGACGGCCAGCGCCGGTGCTCCGGGCACCGGTGCCGCCAGGGCGACGAGCGCCGCCACGGCCGCCGCCGGCTCGGCCAGCTCGGTGACCTCGGCCTCGAGCACGTCGGTGCCGCCGACGGGAGCGCCGGTGGCGGACCCGAACGCCTCCTCGAAGCGGTCGTGGAGGGAGCGGAACTCGAGGAAGTCGAAGAGCTTGCGCACTTCCCCGAGGTCGATGGGGCCGCGGTGGAGGTCGGCGGGACCGACGTCGAGCACGACGTCGCGCACCAGCAACATCACCTCGGCGTTGGACCGGACCTGGACCTCGTGGGCGGCGAGGTTCTCGCGCAGCTTCGGCGTCTGGTCGCCGAGGTGCTCGAAGATGCCGTCGATGCCCCCGTACTTCATGATCAGCCGGGCCGCCGTCTTCTCCCCCACCCCGGGGACGCCGGGAAGGTTGTCGGAGGGGTCGCCCCGCAACGCGGCGTACTGCGGGTAGAGCGTGGGCGGCACCCCCGTGCGCTCCAGGATCCCGGCCTCGTCGTAGAGGGCGTAGTCGCTCACCCCCCGCCGGTTGTAGAGCACCCGGATGAGGGGGTCCTCGACGAGTTGGTAGGCGTCGCGGTCACCGGTGACGACGAGCACCTCGTCGCCCTGGTCGCGAGCCTGGGTGGCCAGGGTGGCGATCACGTCGTCGGCCTCGTAGCCGACGATCTCGATGATGGGGATGGCGAGGGTCTCGATGACCTGGCGGACGAGACCGATCTGCTCGCGCAGGATGTCGGGGGTCTCGGCTCGGTTGCCCTTGTAGGTGGGGATGGCGTCGTGGCGGAAGGTGGGCTCGGGTCGGTCGAGCGCCACCCCGATGGCGGTCGGCTGGTGGTCGCGCACCAGGTTCAGGAGCATCGAGGTGAACCCGTAGACGGCGTTGGTGACCTGGCCGCTGGCGAGGGTGATGTCGGTGGGGAGGGCGAAGAAGGCGCGGTAGGTGAGCGAGTTCCCGTCGATCAGCATCAGCGTCTGCATCGCTTCGTGACGCTACCGGCCGCCGCCCTCCAGCCAGGCCGCCAGGCGGCCCCGGTCGGGGGCGATTCCGGCGTAGGCGGCCCGCTCGGGCACCAGGGCCCGCAGGTGGGCGGCGAGGGTCGGGGCGAGGGCGGGCTCGGCCGCTACCAGCGCACCCAGGCGTACCTGGCGGGTGCGAAAGGTGAACAGCACCGCCCCGCTGGCCGGCAATCGGCGCAGGGTCTGGTGCTCGCTGCGCAACCACCAGTCGGCGGGCGCCACCGCGGCGCGCACCGCCGGCGGCGGCGGTCGGGGCGAGAAGCGCTCAGGGAGGGCGTGCCAGAGGACGTTGGCCCGCCGGACCGCCCGTCCACCCGGCACGAGGCGCTCGACGAAGCGCTCGACCTGGCCGGCGACGGCGCCGGCATAGCCCGGTACGCGCCCGTGGACGGCGCCCAGCGGGCGTCCGAGGTGGTCGCCGAGGCGCCAGTGCGACGGCCACAGCACCGCCCCCGCCACCAGCGCCCCCGACGAGGGGTCGAGAAGGCACAGATCGTCACCCGACACGACGGCGGCACCGCCCAGTTCCTGGGCGCCGGTCCGCTCCAGGACCTCCGCCACCGCCGCCTCCGAGCCGGCGACGGCGCCGACCACCTCGTGGCGGTGGGCGCCCAGGATCTCCCGCCGCTCGGCCATGTCGGTCTGATCCTGCGCTCCGTCCGGGTCGGGCCACGGTCGGTCGTCGCCCCGCACCCCCATGGCCGGCCACGGGGCCCCGGCGGCCACCGGCAACTCGTGGACCCAGCCCCAGTCGGTCACGTCACGGCGAGAGGGTGCCGTCGATCACCTGCTGGGCGACCGCCTTGAGGGCGGTGCGCGAATCCATGGCCCGCTTCTGGACGAAGCGGAAGGCATCGGCCTCCGACAGGGCGTGACGGTCCATCAGGATGCCCTTGGCCCGGTCGACCAGCTTGCGGGTCTCGAGCTGATCGGTGAGCGAGGAGTTCTCCTCGGCGAGGGCACGGATCTCGGCGAAGCGCCCGAGGGCGACCTCGACGGCAGGAATGAGCTCGCTCTTCTGGAAGGGCTTGACCAGGTAGGCGAGGGCGCCGGCGTCGCGGGCCTGCTCGATGAGGTCGCGCTGGCTGAAGGCGGTGAGGATCAGCACCGCCGCCCGCTTCTCGGCGGTGATGGCCTTGGCCGCCTGGAGGCCGTCCATTCCCGGCATCTTGATGTCGAGGATGGCGAGATCGGGGCCGAGGTCACGCACGAGCTCGACCGCCTCGTCACCGCGCCCGGTCTCACCGACGACCTCGTAGCCCTCCTCCTCGAGGGTCTCCTTCAGGTCGAGGCGGATGATGGCCTCGTCCTCTGCGATCACCACTCGGGTCGGCACTGCGGTCTCCTGGTCTGCGGCGATTGCTCAGCGCTCGGCGATGAGTCGGTCGAGCAACTCGTCCTGTGTGCGCTCGAGCCGTTCGACATCAGAGCGCACCTGAGCTCGGTGGCGCATCATGGCATCAGCGTGACGCTGCGCGTCGCGGTGCTCCCGCTCGGCCAGCGGCGTCTCCGACACCATCGCCCGCAGACGGGCGTCGTCGGCGGTGTCGGCGAGGTGGCGGAGCTGCTCGTCGGCCAGGAGCAGCTCCGCTCGGAGCTCCTTCAGCCGCTCGCCCACCTCTGTGAGCCGGCGCTCCACCAGCGACTTGGACATCCGGGCACCCTACGCGGACCCGCTCGCCGGCTCCGGGCGATGCCCCGGTAGCGTCCGTGCATCGC
>JBBJOU010000266.1:0-3856 GCA_037724305.1 Acidimicrobiales bacterium | reverse complement strand
GTGGGCGAGGGGGGACTTGAACCCCCACGTCCTTTCGGACACTGGCACCTGAAGCCAGCGCGTCTGCCTATTCCGCCACTCGCCCGAGTGGAACTGGCGACGGTAGCCCTGGTGGCGGCGCCGGGGCCAGCTTGATCCCGTAGCCTGCGCCGCCATGGGCATGAAGGGGTTCGAGCGGCGGCTGGAGCGGGCCGTCGAGGGTGTGTTCGCCCGGGCGTTCAAGAGCGGGCTGCGGCCGGTCGAGGTGGGGCGGCGCCTGGTGCGGGAGATGGACGACGAGCGCACGGTCGACGTGCGGGGACGCACGGTGGTGCCCAACCACTTCGCCATCGAGCTGGCGCCTACCGACCACGAGAGCTTCGCCGAGATCGCCGACACCCTCGCCCGGGAGCTGGCCGACGCCGCCCGCGAGCACGCCCGCGACGAGGGGTACGCCTTCCTCGGGCCGGTCGAGGTCGAGCTGGTGGTCACCGACGCCATGCGCACCGGTGCCTTCCAACTCACCGGGACCTACCGCCAGGGCCAGGGCGGCGCCGGCGCCGGCTCGCTGGTACTGCCCACCGGCGAGCGGGTGCCGCTGAGCGAGACGATCCTGACCGTGGGCCGCAATCCCGAGTCGAACATCGTGCTCGCCGACCCCAACGTCAGCCGCAACCACGCCGAGCTGCAGCCCCGGGGCTCGGGTTACATCGTGATCGACCTCGGCAGCACCAACGGCACCCGGGTCAACGGGGTGCGCATCGGCGAGCAGCAACTCGCGGACGGCGACGAGATCGCCTTCGGAAACACCCGGATGCGCTTCGAGGCGTCGTAGTACGCTTCCCACATGACGGAACCAGCGTCCCACAGTGTGGGAACGAGGCTGCCAGCGTGGGACGGCGCCACCTACGCCGCCGACACCGGCCACCACCGGGAGCACGACGACGCCTTCCTGGCGCCGCTCCCCCTCCGGCGCACCGATCGCGTCCTCGACCTCGGCTGCGGATCGGGCGACCTCACCGCCCGCATCGCCGCGGCCGTGCCCGACGGCCATGTGGTCGGCCTCGATGCCTCGGCCTCGATGCTGGCCGAGGCGGCCCGGGCGGCCGGTCCCAACCAGTCCTTCATCGAGGGTCGGGCCCAGGACGTCTCCCACCTCCTGCCCGCGCCCGCCGCCTTCGACATCGTGCTCACCCGGGCCGCCCTGCACTGGGTGCCCGCCGCCGAGCACCCCGCCGTGCACGCCGGCGTGCGCCGCCTCCTGCGCCCCGGCGGTTGGTACCGCATCGAGCACGGCGGCGCCGGCAACGTGGCCCATGTCCAGGCGCTCCTCGACGACATCTCCGCCGGACTCGGGGGCCCAGTGGCGCCGTGGACCTTTCCCGACGCAGGCGCCGCCCTCGACGCACTCGAACGGGCCGGCTTCGACGTCGAGGCCGGCGGCGCCGGTTTCGTGCGCACGGTCGGACAACGTCGGTCCTTCGACGAGGTGGGCGTGCGGGGCTGGCTCGCCAGCCAGGTGCGCATGGCCTACGAGGTCGGCCTCGCCGCCGACGCCGTGGCCGAGTTCCGGGCGGCCGTCGACGCCCGCCTCGGCGAGCTGCGCCGCCACGACGGCAGCTTCGACCTCACCTACGTCCGCCTCGACGCCCTGGTGCAGCTCCCGCCCTGAGACCACCCCGGTGGACCCCTCACCGCCGCTCCCGACCTCGAGGGCCACGACGGGGCGGACACCCGTCGGTTCGTCGAGACCCCGCTCGGCGCTGCCGTCGGTCGCGACGCGCGGCATCGTGCTCGACCGATGGAGCCCGGCTGACGGAACGGTCGGTCTGCGCTCCATCGGTTGCCGTGCGCCGCACCACGGGGATCGCCACCGCAGGTGCGCCGAGGAAGCGTCGCTCGCCGCGTCGGGCGGCCCCGTCTGATGCCCATCACGGCGCCGGCCGTCTGGCCGCTGGCGCTGCCGCCTACCGTCCGGGGGTGGACGACGCCGCCGCCTCCCCTGACTTCGAGGCCATCACGGCCGGGGACCGGCCGGCGTACCGCCGCGGCGTCGACGCGTTGCGGCGGGCCTCCGATGCCGACGCCCGAGCGGCGCTGCTCGACCCGCTCGCCCTGGCCGCCGGCGCCGGCTCGGTGCCGGCACTGACGCTCCTGCTGTGGGCCGTCGACGAGCTGGGCCTGGCCCGGCCCGCCATCCGCCGCCTCCTCGTCGCCGATGCCGAGGTCGACGAGGTCGCCCAGGACGTGTTGGTGGCCGTGGCCGAGACCATCGGTGGCTACCGGGCCGAGGCCCGTTTCACCACCTGGCTGCACCAGGTGGCCCGCTTCAAGGCCATCGCCCACCTGCGGCGCAAGCGGCCCACCGGCACGCTCCCCGACGACGAGCGCCTCGGCGACGCTGCCCGCATCTCCTCCATCATCGCCACCCGGACGTCCGTCGAGACGATCCTGCGCGAGCTCCCCGAGGCCTACCGCGGGCCGGTCGTGCTGCGCGACATCGAACACCTCCCCTACGACGAGCTGGCCCGCCGCCTCGACCTGAACCTCAACACGGCCAAGGCCCGCGTCGCCCGGGGGCGGGCCCTCGTGGCTGCCCGGCTCGGCGACCGCTGATGGTCTCCCGACCCGAACGCATCGGCCGCTACCGGATCGACTCGGTCATCGGTGTCGGCGGCTTCGCCACCGTCTACCGCGCTCACGACGAGCGCCTCGACGCCACCGTCGCGGTGAAGCTGCTGGCCGAGAACCACAGCCTCGATCCCGATGTCCGCGAGCGCTTCCTGCAGGAGGGCCGGGTGCTGCGCCACATCGGCAGCGCCCACGTGGTCGCCGTCCACGACCTGGGCGAGACCGAGCGGGGCCAGCCCTACCTCGTGCTCGACCTCGCCGACCGGGGCGACCTGGCGCGGCGGGTGCAGGAGCGCCGGGCCGCCGGGTGGCGACCCGGGCCCGCCGACCTGCTGGCGGTGGCCGAGCCGTTGGCCGAGGCCCTGGCTGGGGTCCATGTCAGCCGCATCGTCCACCGTGACCTGGCGCCCAAGAACCTCCTGCTGCGCTCGACCCGGGTACCGGTCCCGGGCCGGGCCGCCACCGTCATCGGGGTCGACGAGGCACTGGTGCTGGCCGACCTCGGGCTGTCCAAGGACCTGGCGACGGCGTCGGGCTTCACCGTCACTGGCGGTACCGCCGGGTTCACCCCGCCCGAGCAGCGCGACGGGCCCGGTCGGGTCGACCACCGTGCCGACCTGTGGGCGGCGAGCGCGGTCCTGGTGTGGCTGGCCCTGGGTCACCCGCCCGATGACGCCGGTGCCTGGCCGGCGGAGCTCGCCGCGAACGGCTGGCCACCGGCGCTGGCGGCGATGCTGGCCGCCGAGCTGGCAATCGACCCCGCCGGTCGCTCACTCGACGCCGGGACCTGGCTCGTCGCCTTCCGCGGTGCCCTCGCCCCGCCCGCCACACCGCCGCCTGTCGTTCCCCGGCCGCCGCCCGTCGCCGGCGCGCCGGGCCGACGGCGCGTCGCCCTGGCGGCAGCGCTCGCGGCGGTGGTCGGGGCGCTCGGCGGCGCACTGGGTGTCCGGAGCCTCGAGGAGGGCGCCGCCAGCGACGAGCAGCAGGTCGAGGAGCTGAGCGGCGGGCGCCAGCGGGCCGAGGCCAGCGACGGCGGGCGAGACCTCGCCATCACCGGACCGCGGGAGGTCGTCGTCGGCGAGACCGCGTCGTTCGAGGCCGAGAGCGCAGGCGTGGAGAGCACCGTGTGGGTCGGGCCCGACGGGCGCCTGCACCCCGACGCCGATGCGCTCGACGTCGCCACCAGCAGCCCGGGGCGGGCCACGGTGCGCCTGATCGGTGCCGACGAGCAGGGCCGCACCCTCGA
>JBBJOU010000265.1:0-3856 GCA_037724305.1 Acidimicrobiales bacterium | reverse complement strand
GCACCGCAGCGGGACTGGCCGATGATGACGTCACCGAACGCGAGGGGCCCGCCGAGGACCAGGTGGGCGGCGTTGACGGTGATCGAGCCGTCGGGGTTCTGGATCTGCTCGTTGAAGATGTAGGTGAACGAGTCACCGACGGCGAGCGCGCCCTCGATCCTCGTGTTCGTCCCAGGATTGGCCGGGACCGGAACCACGGTGTCGTCGGCCGCGGAATCGGCATCGGTCCCATCGGAGGTCCGGAGCGTCCCACCGGTGATCGTCGTCGATCCGCTGGATCCGGTCGACGAGGAGGTGCAGGTGCTCGTGGCCGCGCTGGCCGTGAAGACCTCGTCTCCGGAGGTGTTGATGTCCTCGATGCTGGCCGTGCTCGTGATGCCGGCGGCGTCGGTCGGGCTGCCGGTGGTGCTCACCTCCAACGGGCCGGAGGTGAAGATGGTGCCGGGGCCCAAGCGCGCCAAGGCCGTCGGCGCTGTGTCGGTGACCGGCGTCGCCGAGCCTGCCGCGGGCAGCGTCACGGTGGGCTCCGGTCCTGCCTCGGCGGGAGCGAGGTTGCCGAGGCGGATACTGGCGCAGAACCCGTAGGCGCCGGGCGCAGTGTTGATGCACGTCCCGGCGACCTGGGCGGCGGTGGCGGCGCCCGTCGTGGCCGCAGCAGCAGCGGTGGTTGCGATCGCCGTGGCGGGCGAGGCGGTCGCCGCCGCGGCCGCCGGCGTGACCCGGCTGGCGTCCCCCGGCGGCGGGGCGGCGGCGGCGGTGGCGCTCGGCGGGACCGTGGGCTCATCCGCCGCCACGATCGAGGGCTCGTCCGCCGGCGGGTCGACGGCGGGAGCGGTCGCCATGGTCGCCGTCATGTCGCAGCGGGACTGGGCGAGGACGATCTCGCCGACGGCCGTCGGGCCGGCGAGGACGACTCGCACGGCGGTGACGGTGATCGAGCTGCCGACCACGTCCTGCTCGTTGAGCGTCACGGTGAAGGCGTCCCCCGTGGCGGTGACGGTGCCCTCGATGACCGTGTTGGGGGCCGGCTCGGCCGGCAGCGCGACGGTCTCCGTCCCGGAGACCACGAGGTCGCCCCCGGCCACCGTGGCGGACGCGGTGGAGCCTCCCTCGGTCGCCGTGCACGTGCTGGCGAGGTCGGTGGCGGTCAGGGTGCCGCCGAGGGCGTCGACGGCGGCCACCGACGCGGTGCTGGTGGTGGACCCGGACGAACCGAGCGTGCCCTCGCTGGCGACGGTGAGCGGGCCCGCCTCGAGGAGGCTCCCGTCGTCACCGACGACGATCGCCGGGGCGGCGTTGTCGACGCTGCCCCCCGACGACGGCAGTGCCACTGCGGGGAGCGGTTCGGCGATGGTCGGCGGACCCCCGGACGACGAGATGCTGACACTCGCACCGAAGGCGCTTCCGCCCACGCTCGAGGCGTCGGCGGCGGAGGGACCGGCGAGCGCCATGGCCCCGCCGGCGAGCCCGACCATCGCCAGTAGCGGCACCAGGACGTGCGTCCTCCGGTGCGACTGATCACGACAACTCATTCGTACTCCCCCTCTTGGACCCACAGCGAGCCGATGTCGTACTTCCCCCGACTGCAGGTCGGTTCCGTCCTCGGCGAGCCGACCCGCAGGCCGGCACACGTGGTCGAGTGCGCGCAACGCTGGGTCGAGCGCGCGTGCCTGCTGCATTCGAGCGCCACGTACATCGTGCGCGCCGCGTGTCTAGCCGATGCACGGTTGGGTGTCACTACGTGCGAAATGCCCGTAGTGGTCGCGCGCAAGCCGTGGTGAGACCCGCCCGGCCTAGGCCCGGTCCTTGCCCGAGAGCGACCGGGCCATGGCCCGGCGGGTCTCGAGCTCGGCATCGCGTTTGGCCAGCTCCTGGCGCCGGTCGCCCTTCTTGCGGCCCCGGGCCAGGGCGATCTCGACCTTGACGTGGCTGTCGAGGAAGTACAGCTGCAGGGGGACGATGGCCACCTGCTCCTGCGCCTGGCGGCCGGCCAGTCGCTCGATCTCGGCCTTGTGGAGCAGGAGCTTGCGGCGCCGGTCGGGGTCGTGGCCACCGAAGCCGGCCGACGTCGCCCACGGAGCGATGTGCACGCCCATCAGGAACGCCTCACCGCCGGTCATCCAGACGTTGGCGTCGGCGAACTGCACGTGGCCGTCGCGGAGGGACTTCACCTCGCTGCCCTGCAGGACGATCCCGGCCTCGGCCGTCTCGAGCAGGTCGAAGTCGCGGTAGGCGTTGCGGTAGGTGGCGATCACCTGCCGGTCGTCGCCGCGCTCACGCTTGATGCCGCTGCGTGCCATGGGATCACCGAGGCTACCCGCCTCCCTCGCCGTTCTGTGTCGGCTGCGCCCCCTCTGCGGTGGCCCAGCCCACAAAGAATGGGGTCGGGGGGCCCGGCTAGCGTCGATCGGCGTGCTCCGGCTCGGTCCCGACCTCCACCCCGCCATCGTCGCCCACATGTACGCCGGGCTGCCCGACGAGGCGTGTGGGTTGCTGGTGGGCGACCCGGCTACGGCGTTGGTGACGCGGTTCGTGGCCTGCGCCAACGCCGCCCGGTCGTCGCGCATCTACGCCGTCGCCCCCCGGGACCTCATGCAGGCCGACCGCGAGGCGACGGCCGACGGGTTCGAGCTGATCGGCGTGGTGCACAGCCACACCCACACCGATGCCTACCCGTCGCCCACCGACGTCGCCCAGGTGCCCGATCCCGGGTGGCACTACGCGATCGTGTCGTTGAAGCGGGCCGAGCCCTCGCTGCGCAGCTACCGCATCGTCGACGGCACCGTCACCGAGGAACCGGTGATCGCCGAGGCCCCGTCGACGGGGTGGGCATCGCGGGTGAGGGCTCCGTAGAATCCTGAGCGAACCACTCGGGTTTCGACACAGGAGCCAGCGCGTGCGCTACGACAGCCCCCTCGACCTCATCGGCGACACGCCGATGGTCGACATCTCCGCGCTGAGCCCCAACCCCCGCGTGCAGCTCCTCACCAAGCTCGAGGGCCAGAACCCCGGCGGATCGGTGAAGGACCGGGCGGCCAAGTCGATGATCGAGCACGCCGAGAAGGACGGCACGCTCGTGCCCGGCTCGGACCAGGTGATCCTCGAGTCGAGCAGCGGCAACACCGGCATCGCCCTGGCCATGATCGCCAAGGTCCGCGGCTACCGCATCAAGATCGTCCTGCCCGAGAACGTCTCCATCGAGCGCCGCCAACTGCTCGAGGTCTGGGGCGCCGAGATCCTGGCGTCCCCGGCGGGGGAGGGGTCGAACGGCGCCATGCGCCGGGCCCAGGCCATGGCCGCCGAGCACCCCGACTGGTGGTTCCCGTTCCAGTACGGCAACTCGGCGAACCCCTTGGCCCACTACGAGGGCACCGGTCCCGAGATCTGGCGGGACGTGCCGGAGGCGACGCACTTCATCGCCGGCCTCGGCACCGCCGGCACCCTCATCGGCGCCGGTCGGTTCCTGAAGGAGCGCAACCCCGAGGTGCAGGTGTGGGCCATCGAGCCCCCCGCCGGCGAGCTGGTCGATGGGCTCAAGAACATCGACGAGGGCTTCATCCCGCCGGTCTTCACCGACGGCGACGGCTACGAGCTGCTCGACCGTCGGCTCATCGTGCGCCCCCGCGAGTCGATCGAGTGGACGCGCCGCCTCACCGAGGTGGGCGTGTTCGCCGGCATCTCCTCGGGCGCCATCATCGCCGGTGCCGTCCGTTGCGCCCGCGAGATCGACGAGGGCGTCATCGTGACGATCTGCTGCGACGGC
Organism: Acidimicrobiales bacterium; assembly: GCA_037724305.1. Classification (GTDB taxonomy): domain Bacteria; phylum Actinomycetota; class Acidimicrobiia; order Acidimicrobiales; family JACDCH01; genus JBBJOU01. Next base: position 93 of record JBBJOU010000265.1, on the reverse strand, counting down.
GGCTGGAAGTACCTCTCCACCGGCGCCTGGACCGACGACCTCGACGTCGTCGAGGCCCGGGCCAAGGCCGTCATCTACTTCTGACCCGACCGG
>JBBJOU010000264.1:0-3883 GCA_037724305.1 Acidimicrobiales bacterium | reverse complement strand
GCCGCCGAGGCGGGCCTGGAGGTGGCGCATGCCGGACAGCCACGCGTCACGGTCGGCGGCGCGGGCCCGCTCGTAGTCGGCCACCTCCGGGTGGGGGAGGATCAGGAACCGCTCGGCGCGCAGGGCCTCGACGACGGCGTCGGCCACCGTCTCGGGCGCCAGCACCCGGCCCGATGCCCGGACCACGGCGCCGGGCAGACCGGTCACGGTGGCGTCGCGGAGGAGGTCGGTGTCGACCCCCATGGGGCACAGGCACGACACCCCGATGCCCCGGTCGCCGTAGGTGATGGCCAGCCACTCGGCGAACCCGACGGCGGCGTGCTTGGTGGCGGTGTAGGCGGCGTCGCCCAGGTTCACGAGCAGGCCGGCGGCGGACGCCACATTGAGCAACCAGCCCCTGCCCCGCTCGAGCATCGACGGGAGAGCGGCCCGGGCGGCGTAGACGTGGGCGAGGACGTTGACCCGCCACGCATGATCCCAGTCCCCATCGGTCGCCTCGATGCCCAGCGCGGTACCGACACCGGCGTTGGACACGTAGAGGTCGACGGGCCCGAAGGCGGCGGTGGCCGCAGCGACCGCTCGGCGGTGGGCGTGCTCGTCGGTGACGTCGAGCGGGACGGCCAGCCCGCACCCGTCCGGCAAGGCCGTCACCACCGCCGCAGCCCCCGCACCGTCGATGTCGGCGACCACGACCCCGGCGGCCCCCTCAGCGGCGAACCGCCGGGCGAGGGCGGCACCGATGCCGTTGCCACCACCGGTGATCACACAGACCGCACCCGCGATGTCCACGGGGCGACCGTACCCCCGCCGGCCGAGGTCCGGCACGGCGGGGGCCGGGGGCTCAGGCCCGGGAGCGGCTGGCGTACCCGCGGTCGATGATGAGGATCAGCACGGCGGCGCTGATGATGGCCACGACGGCGCCGAGGACGTTCAGCTCCAGGATGTCGCCGGTGCCGAGGGAGTTGGCGATGACACCGCCGATGACCGAACCGACGAGCCCGATGAGGAGCGTGGCGATGATGGAGAGGTGCTGCTTGCCCGGCAGCACCAAGCGGGCGAGCGCCCCGACGACCAAACCGAACACGATGAACCCGATCATGGACCCCTCCTCGTTGATGAGGCTCGGCTTCTACCCCCGGGTGATGGCCGCTCAACCCCGGTGCGCTCCGCCGACGCCGAGTTGTAACCACTTGCGCCGGTTCGTTCAGGCGCCGATGGCCCCCCGGAGCGTGGCGTCGATGACGGCCCAGCGGTCGGGGCCCCACGGGAGGGGCATGACCACGGGGACGTCGACGCCGGCCCCGACGTAGGCGGCCACGGCGGCGGCGACGTGGGCAGCGTCGCCCACGATGTCGATGGCGTCGATGAAGCGGTCCGACACCGCCGCCAACGCGCCGGCCCGGTCGCGCTCGGCGTGGGCGGCCCGGATGGCATCGACCTCATCGGCGAAGCCGGCCCGGCGGAAGTTGGCGGCGTAGCTGTCGACCACGGCGTAGGAGAACAGGTCCCGCCGGGCCGGCTCCCGGGCGGCGGCCCGGTCGCCCACACCGACGTGGACGTAGCCGTACACCGTGCAGTCGCCCGCCGGGCGCCCGGCCGCCGCCTCGCCCGCCCGGACCTGCCCGACCGACCACGGCACGTGGGACGCCGGCACGTAGTTGAGCAGCACCCCGTCGGCCACCTCGCCGGCGAGGCGCAGCATCCGCTCGTTGAGGGCACCGATCACCACCTGGGGCCGCCGGTCGCCCAGCGTCACGCCGAGGCGGAACCGGCGGACGTCGTAGTGGTCGCCCTGGTGGGTCACGACGTCGCCGGCCAGGCACGCCTTCACGAGGGCGACGTACTCCCGGACGCGGCCGAGCGGCCGGTCACCCCAGTCGACGCCGTGCCACTGGGTGGCGACCACCGGCGACGAGATGCCGACACCGAGGAGGACCTCGGCGTCGGGATGCAGAGCCTGGAGGGTGGCGCCGCCCATCGCCACCACCATCGGGGTGCGGAGCTGGAGGGCCAGCACACCGGTGCCGAGGCCGATCCCCGGTGCCGCGGCACCGGCCGCCGCCAGGATCGAGAACGCCTCGGGGCCGGTGGTCTCGGCCGTCCAGAACGACGAGTAGCCGAGCTCGTCGGCCCGTGCCGCCACCCGGGGGGCGAGTGCCGGCCCCCCACCCATGAGCCCGGCGAAGGTGACCCCCACGTGCGGTGCGCCGGCGATCGCCATGACGAGAACCGTACGCCGCCGGCTCGTGCGGGTCCTGCGCTCAAGCGGCGGCCCCTGCTCCCACCACGATGCAATCCCAGGGGTTCTCCATGCGCTCGATGGTGACGGTTCGCCATCGCACCGACAACCGCTCTTGCTGGAAAGGCAAGCACGATCACAGGCTGCCGGACTCGGTGAGCGTGTAGTCCTCGGCGCTGGGGGCCGAGCCGGCGACCAGGGACACGGTCACCGCGTAGGTGCCGCCCTCGTCGCCGCCGCAGTCGCGCTCGCGGAACACGAGCTCTCCGGTCAGGCCGTCGGCGCTCACCGCCTCGCCCCGCACCTCGTCGTCGGGGTCCCGGAGCACCAGCCGCATGGTGGTGGCGGGCGGGGCGGTGAGGGTGAGGGTGATGCGCCCGTCGCACAGGACCTGGAACCCGTCGTCGACGTCGAGGGCGTAGGTGTCGACGTCGTCGGCCGGTACCAGGTTGGCGGACAGCTCGCCCTCCAGCACCGTGCCGTCGGCGAGCCCGTCGGGCACGGCCTCGCAGCCGTCGGCGGGGTCGTCGTCGAGGTCGACCCGTTCGCCGATGCAGCGGCGCCCATCGGTGCCGGGGGCGGCGGCGGCGCCACAAGGGCGGTAGCGCAGCGCGACGCAGGCCGTCGTGGTCGTCGGGTCGACCTCGACGGTGTCGTCGTCGGCGCCACCCTCGCCTCGCCCCACCGTGAGGCCGCCCACCACGACCACCCCGGCGGCGAGGACGGACCCGGCCGCCAGCATCGGGCGGCGCCAGCGGCCGAGGGCGGCGGCCGGTGGGCGGCGGGCGGCGGTGGGGCGCACCGCGGTGCCGTCGGCGCCGCCGCGCAGGGCGGCGGCGGACGGCCGGCGTTCAGGGCGGGGGTCGAGGGTGGCATCGAGCAGGGCGCGCAGCGACGCCGGCAGGTGGCGGGGCGGGCGGGTGAGGCGCCCCCGGCTCGCCCGCCACAGCACGACGTCGGTCCGTCCGTCACCCCAGGGTCCGACGCCGGTGGCCGCCCACCGGAGGGTGGCGCCGAGGGCGAACACGTCGGCCGCCGGCCCGACGGTCTCGCCCCGGGCCTGCTCGGGGGCGAGGAACGCAGGCGTGCCGACCGTCCCCCCGGTGGTGGTGAGCCCGGCGGTGGCATCGCGGGCGGTGGCCACCCCGAAGTCGGTGAGGTAGGGGCGGCCCTCGTCGTCGAAGAGCACGTTCGACGGCTTGACGTCGCGGTGCACGACCCCGGCCCGGTGGGCGGCGGCGAGGGCCCCGAGGAGGTGGTCGGCGAGGCCCTCGACCTCGGACGCCGGCAGCGGACCGCCCTGGGCCACCCGATCGGCGAGGCTGCCCCCCCGCAGCCAGGGCATGACCAGCACCAGGTCGTCGCCGTCGACCACCACGTCGAGCAGTGTCACGACGCCCGGATGGTCGAGGCGTCCCAGCACCTCGGCCTCACGCCGCAGGCGGGTGCGGGCCTCGCGCTGGGCGGCGGCCGACCCGGTGACGGCGATCCGCTTGAGCGCCACCCGTGTGCCGTCGGGCGCGACGGCGAGCTCGACCACCCCCATCCCGCCCCGGCCCAGGCGCCCCTCCACGACGTATCCCTGCACCCCGCCACGGTACGACCCCCGCCTCACCCGCCAGGATCGCCCTGCCGGGCGAAGCC
>JBBJOU010000263.1:0-3887 GCA_037724305.1 Acidimicrobiales bacterium | reverse complement strand
CTTCGGCCGGCCCGGCGCTCGGCCTCCCGGGCGTAGGGAACGACGACTCTTGGCGTCAGCGGCAGTCGACGGCGATGTCGAGCGCCGCGCAGACCTGGCGCATCCGGCTGCCGCTGAGGCGGCCGATCCGGTCGACGAGCAGGCTGGTCGAGATCTGTTCGATCGAGTCCAGGGTGACTGCGGAGCGCTCGGGTACGGGGTCCTCGCCCGGCTCGAGCACCACCTCGCTGGCGAGACCACGGATCGTCGTCGTGCAGGGTGCGGCGATCACGCGTCCCCGGCGAGCGATGGCCGTGTCGCGAGACAGGACGACGACCGGCCGGCGTCCGATGTCGGCGAGCTCGCTCCACCAGAGCTCGCCACGAGTCGGGAGCGATGTCACGAGCGATGCACGGCGTCGTGCCACGACGCGAGATCGCCCCAGGCGTCGGGCTCGTCGAGCGGGTGCTCGTCGTAGGCGGCGGCGTACGACGCGTCGATCTCGGCGGACCGGTTGCGGGCCAGCAACGCGGCGAGCGCCTCGTCGAGCAGGGCGGCGTCATTGAGCTCGGAGCGGAGGTGCCGCGCCCTGGTCAGCAGGTCGTCGTCGACGGTCGTGCTCACGCGGGTCCGTGCCATGCCATGATCGTAGCATCCGCATGCCACGGCCGGTTCGGCGGGATCAAAGTGACTGGCGGATGACCTCGGTGGCGTACTCGACCGCTCGCCGGTGGAGGGGGCGCTGCTGCCACGTCTCGAGCTCGATCTCGGTCGACGCCTCGAGATCCTCGAGGAAGTGGGTGCTCAGCTCGTCGACGAGATCGGTGTCCAGCACGGCCACGTTCACCTCGAGGTCGAGGTCCAACGACCGACTGTCGAAGTTGGCCGACCCCACGTTGGCCCAGTGGCGGTCGACCACGAGCACCTTGGCGTGCAGCATGGTCTTGTCGTATTCGAAGATCCGCACCCCGGCGGCGAGCAGCTTCTCGTAGGAGCGGTGTCCGGCCCGGCGGGCGATCTCCTTGTCGACCTCCTGGCCGTTGACGAGGACTCGGACGTCGACCCCCCGGCGGGCGGCGTCACCGAGGACCTCCTCGAACGATCGGTCGGGGGCGAAGTAGGCGGTGGTGAGCCACAGGCGCTCCCGGGCGCCGGCGATGGCGCAGTAGAACAACTCGGTCATGGCCGTCGCCCCGCCGTTGGGCGTGCTCCGAGTGACGTGCAGGGCGACGCCGTCGTCGTAGGACCGAGGCTCCGCGATGTGGGTCCCGGTGAGCAGCCCGCCGGTGGCCTCGGTCCAGTTCTCGAGAAAGGCGCCGAAGAGATCGAGCACTGCCGGGCCCTCGACGCACACGTGGGTCTCCCGCCAGTGCTCGGGGTCCTGCGCGTCGCCGGCCCAGACGTCGGCGATGCCCACGCCCCCCGCGAAGGCGAGCGCGCCGTCGACCACCAGGATGCGGCGGTGCATGCGGTTGTTGAGCTTCTTGGCGTTGTACCAGCGGGGCGGTCGGAAGATGGAGACGTGCACGCCGGCGTCGCGGAGCCGGTCGAGGTGGGCCTCGTCGAGCTTCGCCGAGCCGTAGCCGTCGAGGACCAGGTTCACCTCGACGCCGTCCCGGGCGCGCGCGCTCAACGCCGCCTCGAACCGGTCGGCGATGCCGCCCGGCCAGTAGATGTACGAGGAGCAGTCGATCGTCACCTCGGCGGCGGCGATGGCGTCCAGCATCGCTTCGAGGGTGGCGCCGTTGCGCATGACGCGAGCCCGGTTGCCGAGGCGCAACGGCGCGCCGGTCATGGCGGTGACCAGGCGGGTGAACTCGGCGGTACCCGGCGCCGGCATCGGCCCCGCCGGCAGCGTGAAGCGCTGATGGGTCTTCCGCTTGTAGGCGGCCGCCTGGTAGGCGAGCAGGCTCGCGGTGACGAGACCGACGCCGCCGGCACCTCGGCCCAGCTTCGACGAGGTCACGCGTTCGAACTCCCTCTCCGGGTGCGGGGTGGCGGTCCAACGAGGACCATCGGCACTGTTCGGGACGGTGACCCGTTCCGGACGACGATTGCGTTGCGGCCGGTGGGCACCACCGCCGATGGCGACGGGGCCGGTCGCATCACACCTCGAGCGCCACTCGGGTGAGGAGGGTGGGGACCTCGTCGAGGGTGCACGTCAGCTCCAGGGCGCCGGGCACGACGGCGACGTCGAGGCTGCACGGCACGAGGTCGGCGGTCGGCAACGGGATGGTGACCCCACCCACGCCTTCGAGGCCGATGAACAGCTCGGCGCCGGACACGCTGAAGGCCGGGGCCGTGACGGTGATGCCCCCGACGGTGACCGTCCCGTCGCCGAGGCTGACGGTGACGCCGACCAGGTCGGACAGCTCGCCCTGCCCCAGCACGACCCTGGCCGTGCCCCGCTCGATCGACTCGACGACGATGCGCCGCGCCCGCGCCTCGTCCCGGTCGATCTCGAGGCCTTCGAGGCGCACCGCGATCTCGGCGAAGGTGACGCCGGACTGGGTGAGGTCGTCGACCTCGACGTCGATCCGCTCGACCTGACCGTCGGCCACCAACCGCGGCAGGAACGGCAGTGAGCGGACCTCGACCCGCACGTCGTCGGCGTCGACGGCGGCGTCGATGCGGCGCTCGGCCTCGTCCTCGGCGGCGGCGAGCAGCAGCCGGTCGGCCACGGCGGCGATGGCCAAGAGCAGGACGAGCACCACGAGGGCGCCGGTGAGGCACCCGAGGCGGCGGCGAGGACGGGCCATGCCGAGCAGCTTGCCCCACGTCGGCATCGCCGGGACGCGTCGGTAGCGTCGCGCCATGGCTGACACGAAGATGGAGTACCGCCGCCTGGGTCGATCGGGGTTGAAGGTGAGCCTGCTCTCTTTCGGCTCGTGGGTCACCTTCGGCAGCCAGCTCGACACCGGCCTCGCTCGCGACTGCCTGGCCGCCGCCCACGAACGAGGCGTCAACTTCTACGACAACGCCGAGGTCTACGCCGGCGGGCAGTCGGAGTCGATCATGGGCGACGCCATCCGAGAGCTGGGCTGGTCGCGGGAGTCGTTCGTGATCTCAACGAAGTTCTACTGGGGGATCATCGACAGCCCGAACACGATGGCGACCCTGAATCGCAAGTACCTGCTGTCGGCCATGGACGCCTCGCTCGAGCGCCTGGGCCTCGACTTCGTCGACCTCGTCTACTGCCACCGGGCCGACCCCGACACGCCGATCGAGGAGACGGTGTGGGCCATGTCCGACCTCATCGACCGGGGCAAGGCCCTCTACTGGGGCACCTCGGAATGGTCTGCCGACGAGCTGCGCACCGCCTACGAGATCGCCGAGCGCCACCACCTGCGGGCGCCGGTCGTCGAGCAGCCGCAGTACCACCTCCTCCATCGCAACCGGGTCGAGGAGGAGTACCGCGACCTCTACGAGGCCCACGGTCTCGGTCTCACCACGTGGAGCCCGCTGGCGTCGGGCCTGCTCACCGGCAAGTACCTCGACGGCGTGCCCGAGGGCAGCCGGGGCGCGCTCAAGGGCTACGAGTGGCTGGCCGAGGCCCTCACCGACCCGGCCAAGGGCGAGTCCGTCCGCCAACTGGCCAAGGTGGCCGAGCGCCTCGACTGCACCCTCGCCCAACTGGCGATCGCTTGGTGCGCGTCGAACCCGAACGTCTCCACCGTCATCACCGGCGCTTCGCGGGTATCACAGGTGGACGAGAACCTGGCCGCCCTCGACGTCCTCGAGCGCCTCACCCCCGACGTGCACGCGGAGCTCGACGAGCTGACCAAAGGCGTCGCCGAGTAGCCCCAACCCGTGTAGGCCTTAAAACGACACGAAAGTTCTCGTAGGGTCAGCGGCGTGCGAGGCCGTCGTCGAAGCAGGTGGGCGGCGGCGGCCGTGATGGGCGCCGT
>JBBJOU010000262.1:0-3904 GCA_037724305.1 Acidimicrobiales bacterium | reverse complement strand
GCTCAACCCGTCGGCGGCATCTCGGTGTCGTCGGCGGCCGCTCGCTCGTCGGCGATCTTGGCGGCGGCCCGACGGTTGGCCACGACCAGCAGACCGGCGAAGACGACGATCGGTACCAGGACCAGCAGGATCTCGTCCCAGCCGCCCTGGTGGGCGAGAACCGCTGCCACTGGCGCAGCCACGGCGAGCACGACGTCGAGCATCGCGGTGCAGACTACGGGCCGCTCTGTCGTCGGGGGCCGGCACCGGGAATCGCCGGGTGGGGCGACGGGTTGGCCCGACGTAGCCTGAAGTGTTCCCCACGCAGGAGTCGATGGTGCGCCAGAAGATCGAGACCGTCCTCGAGGTCATCCGCCCGGCAGTGCAGGCCGACGGTGGTGACGTGTTCCTGCGCGACGTCGACGAGGCGACCGGGAAGGTCACGGTCGAGCTCACCGGCGCCTGTGTCAGCTGCCCGGCGTCGACGGTCACCCTGAAGGCGGGCATCGAGCGCATCCTCAAGGACCGGGTCGAGGGTGTGACCGAGGTGGTCAACGCCGGCGACGAGGAGTTCGAGGGCACGCCCCTCTCGTTGTAGCGGCATCGTCTCGGAGCCGCTCCGGTAGCGTCGCCGGACCGTGCCGAGCCCGCCCGCTTCCGACGCCGCCGCCCTCCTGGCGGCCGGGCGCAGCGGCGACAAGGCGGCCGTGGCCCGGCTGCTGTCGTTGGTGGAGCGGGGCGGTGACGATGCTCGCGCCGTCGGGCGCCTGGTGCACGGTGCCGGTGGTCACGCCCACACCGTCGGTGTGACCGGCTCGCCGGGCGCGGGCAAGTCGACGCTCGTCGCTCGCCTGGTCGGCACCCTGCGCCGCGCCGGCGAGCGCGTCGGTGTGCTGGCGATCGATCCCACGTCGCCGTTCTCGGGTGGGGCCATCCTCGGCGACCGGGTGCGCATGGACGATCATGTGCTCGACGACCGGGTCTTCATCCGTTCGATGGCGTCGCGCGGCCACCTCGGCGGCCTGGCGGTGGCCGCGCCCGCCGCGGTCCGGGTGCTCGACGCCACCGGCCACGACCGGGTGCTGCTCGAGACGGTCGGGGTCGGCCAGGTCGAGATCGAGGTGGCCGGTGCCGCCGACACCACCGTGGTGGTGGTGACCCCGGGGTGGGGCGACGGCGTCCAGGCGGCGAAGGCGGGGATCATCGAGATCGCCGACGTGTTCGTCGTCAACAAGGCCGACCGCGCCGGGTTCGACCAGGCCCGCCGCGACCTGGACCAGGTGCTCGATCTGACCGGCCCCGGCCGCGACGGTGGCTGGCGCCCCCCGGTGCTGGCGACGGTGGCGACGACCGGCGCCGGCGTCGACGAGCTGGTGAGCGCCATCGACGACCACCGGGCGCAGCTGACTGCCTCGGGCGAGCTCGAGCGCCGCCGGCAGGCCCGCCTGGCCGACGAGCTCGTGCGCTTGGTGGCCGCCGGCGTCGACGCACGGGTGCTCGACGCCACCCGCGGTGCGGCATGGGCGGCGGCGACCGCCGGCGTGACCGACCGCTCCGTCGACCCCTGGACCGCCGCCGACACCCTCATCGCCCAGCTCCTGCGGTGAGGGGGCCAGTAGGTTCGGCTGATGACCGATCCGTCGCCGCTCGTGACCGTCGAGCGAGGCGACGACGGCGTCGCCGTCGTCCGCCTCGACAACCCCAAGGTGAACGCGCTGTCCACCGACCTGCTGGGCCAGCTCGAGGCGGTGTGCGCCGGCCTGGCCGACGACCTCCCCGGCGCGGTGGTGGTCACCGGAGGCGACCGGGTGTTCGCCGCCGGTGCCGACATCGGCGAGTTCGGCGGTCCGGACGAGGCCCGCACCGTCGGCGCCTCGTTCGCACGCGCGCTCAACGCGCTGGCCGCCCTGCCGCGGGCCACCATCGCCGCCGTCTCCGGCTACGCGCTCGGCGGCGGTTGCGAGCTGGCGCTGGCCTGCGACCTGCGCATGGCCTCCGAGCGCGCCCGCTTCGGCCAGCCGGAGGTGCTGCTCGGCATCATCCCGGGTGGGGGCGGCACCCAACGCCTGGCCCGCCTGGTCGGCCCGTCACGGGCCAAGGACCTCATCCTGTCGGGCCGCCAGGTGCACGCCGACGAGGCCCTGCGCATCGGCCTCGTCGACCGCGTGGTCGCGCCCGACGCGCTCCACGACGAGGCCCGGGCGTGGGCTGCGGAGCTCGCCCGGGGCGCGGTCGTGGCCCAGGGTCTGGCCAAGCAGGCCATCGACCGGGGCCTCGACGGCGACCTCGCCACCGGCCTCGACCTCGAGCAGCAGTTGTTCGAAGCGGTCTTCGCCACTGAGGACGCGCGCGTCGGCGTGGCGACGTTCCGCGCCTCGGGACCGGGCACGGCCACGTTCACCGGCCGGTAGTCCCTCGGGGGTTTGGCCCACGACTCCCCTGGGGCAGGACGGTCGATCGAGGGCGGCCGGTCGGCACGCTACCGTCGCCGCCGTGAGCCAGCCGTGGACGCCGCCGCCCGGCCCGTGGGGTCCGCCGGGCCCGGCCGGCTACAGCTACGGCTACGGACCGGGCCCGGGCTACGGCGGGGGATGGGCACCGCCGCCGCCGCAGCCGTCGTCGCTGCGGGGACTGGCCATCGCCCTGACGGCACTCCTGGTGGTGGCGCTGCTGGTGGCCGGCATCGGTGCCGCCGTGCTGTTCGATGTGGCGTCCAGCGTCGACGCGGACCGGTCCTTCGGGGACCGCATCGACCGCGAGGACAAGGTCTTCACCGTGTTCGGGCTGCTGACGCTCGCCTATGTCGCCATCCTCAGCTGCTGGATCGTCTGGCAGTTCCGTCACGCCCGCAACGCCGAGCTGCTCGGCCGGCGCGGCGGCCTGGGACCGGCGTGGGCCATCGCCGGGTGGTTCGTCCCGCTGGGGGCGATCGTGCTGGTGCCGTTGCAGCTCCTCCAATCGGCCAAGGCCAGCGACGAGCCGGGCCGGACGGAGGCGGGGCCGACGGTCGCCGTGTTGGTGTGGTGGGCGTTGTTCGCGCTGGCGTTCACGTTGGTGCTGGTCGGTTTCGTCATCGGCGCCCCCGACGAGTTCGGCCGGGTCGCCGCCGAGGACGAGGAGCGCGGCTTTCGAGTGGCGGGCTTCGGCATGGTCGTCGGCGTGGCCGCCGCCGCCGCCGGGGCCGCCGTCGTGCGCGTCCTGACCGACCGCCAGGGCGAGGCCGTCGACCGGGGACTGCCTCCGCCCACCCCGATGGCCCCTCCCGGCAGCTTCGGAGGCGGCGCGCCGCCGCCCGGCTGGGCTCCGCCCCCCTCGGGCTGGACACCGCCGCCAGCGGCCGGGGCTCCGCCGCCGACCGGATGGGCCCCGCCCCCCTCGGACTGGGGCCCGCCGCCACCGGGCGCGCGATGCGCACGCGTCTGACGGTGGACGGCGGGAGGCGCGACGCGGCGGTGACGCCACCGCTGCGGGCACTACGGTCCCGGCGATGAGCGACGCCGGCGGGCCGTGGTCCTCCACCCCTCGACCCCCGACTTGGGGGTCGCCCCCGCCTCCACCTCCGCCTGCGCCCCCGTCCGCCTGGTCGCCGGCGGCGCAGCCACCTCGGCCGGCGTACGCCGGATGGAGCGGCCAGGTGGCGCCCATGGCGACTCCACCGCCGGGTCCCGCCCGCCGCCCGGCATCGCTCACCGGCCTGGCCGGTGCCCTCACCCGGATGTTGCCGCTGATGGCACTGGTCGCCGCCGGCTCGACCTTCGCCCTCCTGCGCCGGGCGGCGCTGGTCGGTGATCCCGACGGCACCTCGCTCGAGGATGCCGCCACCGCCGACGACCTCGTCAACGGGATCGGCGCCCTCGGCGCCGCCCTCTTCCTCGCCACGGGCGTGGTGTGGATCATCTGGCAGTACCGCCACGCCACCAACGCC
>JBBJOU010000261.1:0-3906 GCA_037724305.1 Acidimicrobiales bacterium | reverse complement strand
CGCGGCCGGTGACGCCGATTTCTGCGCCCGATCAGGCCCGACCGGTCCACTCCTGGCGGCGGGCCTCGTAGACGGCCACCGCGGTGGCGACGGCGACGTTGAGCGACCCGACCCGGCCCAGTTGGGGCAGGTAGCCCACGGCGTCGCAGGCGGCGAGCGTCCCCGGTGCCAGGCCGTGGTCCTCCCCGCCGAGGGCCAGGCACACCGGTCCCGTGGTCAGGTCGAGCTCGTGCAGGGCGGCGGCCCCGTCGGCCAGCTCCACGCCGACCACCCGCCAGCCCGCAGCCGTGGCCGCCGCCGCGCACTCGGCGCCGGTGCCGCCCTGGGTCCAGGTGAGGTAGCGCTCCGTGCCCATGGACGACTTGCCCACCCCGGGGTGTTCGGGGGTGATGGCGCCGACGCTGCACCACACGTGCTCGACCCGCTCAGCCGCCGCCGTGCGCAGGATCGAACCGAGGTTGAACGGGCTCCGCACACCGTCGAGCAGCAGCGCCACCCGGCCCTCGGTGCGCTGGCGCCAGTCCCGGTGCAGGCGCTTCATGGCGGTGCCGTCCAGCTGCCTCATCACCCGGCGGCGGCCACGACGAGCAGCCGGTAGCCCGCACGGGAGGACAACCTGGTGGCCGGCCAGCCCTGGCCGGTGAGCCACGCCGCCAGGGAGTCCGAGCCGAGGTGCTTGGCCACCACCAGGGCGGCGCGGCCGTCGGGGGTGAGGCGGGCCAGCCACCGGCCCAGCAGGTCGTGGAGGGCGGGCTTGCCGATACGGATCGGCGGGTTCGACCAGATGCCGGCGAAGGCGACGTCGTCGGGGACGTCGTCGGGGGCGGCGACCACAACGTTGGCCAGGCCGGCGGCCTCGGCGTTGGCGGCGCACAGGCTGCGGGCGCGCTCGTTCACGTCGAGCGCCCACACGGTGGCGGCCGGCGCCCGGGTGGCGAGGGCGAGCGCGATCGGCCCGTAGCCGCACCCGAGGTCGAGCAGCGGTCGGGTGCCGGAGGGATCGGGCCGGGGCCCGTCGAGGAGGAGCAGCTTGGTGCCGGGATCGACGGCGCCACCGGCGAACACGCCGGCGTCGGTCGCCAGACGGAGCTGGAGGTCAGGCAGCACGACCCGGATCTCGTCGGGACGCGAGGTGGCCGTCGGGTGGGCACTGAAGTAGTGACCGTCGCCACCGCCGACACTGCGCTCGCTCACCACGCCGACGGTAGCCTCGGGGGGCTATGGCGCCCTACGACATCCGCATCTTCGGCGATCCGGTGCTGAAGCAGCGGGCGCGCGAGGTGGTCGACATCGACGCGAAGCTCGTGCAGCTGGCCGAGGGCATGACCGCCACCATGTACGACGCCCCCGGGTCCGGGTTGGCCGCCAATCAGGTCGGGGTCCAGAAGCGGATGTTCGTCTACGACCTGCGCGACGACCAAGGGGCGCGGGCCATCGTGAACCCGGTCATCGCCGAGAGCCGGGGCGAGTGGGCCTTCGACGAGGGCTGCCTCTCGATCCCCGAGCTCTCCTGGGAGGTCATCCGCCCCAAGGAGATCCACCTCACCGGCTACGACCTCGAGGGCAACGAGCTGTCCATCGAGGCTGACGAGTTCGAGGCCCGGGTGTTCCAACACGAGATGGACCACCTCGACGGGATGCTCTGCATCGAGCGCCTCGACCCCGACACCCGCAAGCAGGCCATGCGCGCCATCCGGGCCCGGATGTTCGACGGCACCCTCCGCCGCACCGGCCCGAGCACCCACGTCCTGTAGCCGGCCCTGACGCCGAGTTCCCGTCCCCGTCCCGTGCGTCTCGCCTACCTCGGGACCCCGGCTGCTGCCGTCGCCCCCCTGCGGGCGCTGGTGACCGCTGGCCACGATGTCAAGCTGGTCGTCAGCCGGGCCGACGCCCGCCGGGGCCGGGGGAGTGCCACCTCGCCCAGCCCGGTCAAGGCGGCGGCGCAGACGCTCGGCCTGCCGGTGACCGAACGGGTCGCCGATCTCGCCGAGCTCGACCCCGTACCCGAGCTCGGCGTGGTCGTCGCCTTCGGGCGCCTGATCCGACCCCCCGTCCTGGCCATCGTGCCGATGGTCAACCTCCACTTCTCGCTGCTGCCCCGCTGGCGGGGCGCCGCCCCCGTCGAGCGGGCCATCCTGGCCGGCGACGAGGTCACCGGCGTGTGCGTCATGGCCGTCGAGGAGGGCCTCGACACCGGGGGTGTCCACCGCCGCGTCGAGGTGGCCATCGGGCCCGACGAGACCGCCGAGGAGCTGCGGGCCCGCCTGGTCGAGATCGGCACTGCCGCCCTGGTCGAGGCCCTGGCCGACGGGCTCGGCCCGGTCGTGCCCCAGGAGGGCGAGCCGACGTACGCCGCCAAGCTGACGTCGGAGGAGCTCCGCCTCGACTGGGTCGGGCCGGCCGCGGCCGTGCACCGGGCCGTCCGGGTCGGCGGCGCCTGGACAACCGTCGGCGGCCGGCGGCTCAAGGTGCACGGGGCGGCCGTTCCCCCCACTGGCGCCGCCGATGGCGTGGTGGTCCCCGCCGGCGACGGGCCGGTGGAACTGCTCCAGGTGCAGCCCGAAGGCAAGGGCCGCATGGCCGCCGCCGCCTGGGCCAGGGGCGCGCACCTCGCGCCCGGCACCCGGCTCGGCCCATGAGCGGCGGGGCGACCAGCCGGTCCCGGCGACCATCCGGGCCCGATGCCCGCCGCACGGCCCTGGAGGTGCTGGTGCGCATCGACACCGAGGGCGCGTACGCCAACATCGCCCTGCCCCACGCCCTTGATCGCAGCCGCCTCGAAGCGCGCGATCGGGCCTTCGTGACCGAGTTGGTCTACGGCGTGACCCGCATGCGCCGGGCCCTCGACCACCTCGTCGACCGCTTCCTGCTCCGTCCCGTCGAACCGCCCGTGCGGGCGGCGCTGCGCCTCGGCGCCCACCAGCTCCATCTCCTCGGCACCCCGGCCCACGCCGCGGTGTCGGCCACGGTGGAGGTGGCCCCGCCGCGCGCCCGGGGCCTCGTCAACGCCGTCCTGCGCCGCGTCGCCGCGGAGCCGGTGCCCGATCGCGTCGGGCCCGGTGCCTGGCCCGACGCCGCCACCCGGCTCAGCTACCCGGACTGGATCGTCGAGCGCCTGGTCGCCGACCTCGGCGAGACCGACGCCCTCGCCGCCCTCGAGGCCATGGACGAACCGGCGGCCGCCACCGAGCGGGCCGACGGTTACGTCCAGGACGTCGCCAGCCAGCTCGTGGCCGAGTTGGTCGCCGCCGGCCCCGGCGACCTGGTGGCCGACGTGTGCGCCGCACCCGGCGGGAAGGCAACGGCGCTGGCCGCCGCCGGCGCCCACGTGGTGGCCGGCGACCGGCGAGAGGTGCGGGTCGGCCTCGTGCGCGACAACGTCGAGCGTCTCGGGCACGGCGGGTCGGTCGCTCTCCTCGTCGCCGACGGTCGCCGTCCCCCGCTGCGCGCGGGAGCGTTCGACCGGGTGCTGGTCGACGCCCCGTGCTCGGGCCTCGGCTCGCTGCGCCGCCGCCCTGATGCCCGGTGGCGAATCGAGGCCGACGCCGTCGATCGCCTTGCGACTCTCCAGGTCGAGCTGGTGCTGGCCGCCGCCGAGCTGGTCCGCCCCGGCGGCACGCTGGTCAGCTCGGTGTGCACGCTGACCCGCGCCGAGACGCTCGGTGTCGACGCCGCCGTGGCCGCCGCCCGCCCCGACCTCGAACCCCTCCCGCCGCCGCCCGGTCCGTGGCGCCCGTGGGGTCGCGGCGCGATTCTCCTGCCCCAGGCGGCCGGCACCGACGGCATGGCCGTGGTGTCCTACCGGCGTCGGTGACGGCTGAGGACCACCGTGCACCGGTGGCCACGGCTGGCTGGCTCACGGCTTCCAATACGTGGATGACCGCGGGCGGAACCCGGTCCGCTCCA
>JBBJOU010000260.1:0-3930 GCA_037724305.1 Acidimicrobiales bacterium | reverse complement strand
TCGTGCACCCGCCGGCGGAGGTCGTCCTCGCCGAGGCGCTTGTCGTAGAGGACGGGGCCGAGCTCGTCGATGAGGTGGTGGTGGATCTTCTGGCGCAGGTCGTCGAGGACGGGGTCGCGCCGGTTGGCGCCCACCCCGTTCACCGGGGGGCCCTGCACCTCGTGGAGCCGTTGGTAGAGCGACATCGGTCAGCTCCTCGTTTCCGGGTCGCTCAGCGCGACGAGCGACGGCCGAGGCCGCGTCGCGCGACCTTGCCCTTGGTGGCCCCGACGGGGAGGAACAGATCGGCAATGGCCTCGATGGCCTTCGCCACGCCCGAACGGGGCGAGTGGAGGACGACAGGGGTGCCGTTGTTGACCGACTGGGGGACGACCATGTCCGAGGGGATCCGGCCCTCGGTGGTGAGCTGCAGCGTCCGCTCGACCTCGCCGACGTCGAGCTTCACCTTGGCGTCGGCCCGGTTGAGGACGAGGTGGAGCTTGGAGGCGGGGGTGTCCAGGAGGCGCAGCGTCTGCAGGCCGATCTTCACGTTCTTGATGTTGGGCACGTCCATACCGGCCACCAGGAGCACGTCGTCGGACTGCTCGATGACGCCGAGCACGACGTCGTTGAAGGTGGCCGGGGTGTCGATGACGATGTGGCCGGCGAAGGTGCGCAGGACCGCCAGGACCGCCAGGACGTCGGCGGCGGAGATGCGATCGGCGAACTGCGGCTCGAGGGGGGCGGCCAGGACGAACATGCCCGATGGCTCGTGGCGGACCAGCAGGCTCTGCAGCAGCGCCGCGTCGAGACGTTCGAGGCTGTCGACGGCGTCGACGATCGTGTGCTGGGGGGCCAGCCTGGTCATGATCGCCACGTCGCCGAACTGGAGGTCGGCGTCGACCAGGACCACCGGCTTCGGGCTCCGCCGGGCGAGCACCACCGCCAAGTTGGAGGCAAGCACCGACTTGCCGGCGCCACCCTTGGTCGAGAAGACGGTGATGACGCGGCCGAGCTCGGTGACCGCCTCCACCTCACCGGCGCTCGGCGGCCCGTTGGTGGGGAAGCCGATGACGAGCTCGGCGGCGACGCGGGCCACGGACTCCGAGAGGACGTCGGTCTCGGCCGGAGACGGCAGGACGTCGCGTATGCCGACGCGGAGGGCGTGGCGGAACACCTCGGGCGTCATGTCGACCGAGAGCAGCACGGCGGCGGCCTCGGGGTGGGCGCCGAGCAGTACGCCGACCTCCTGGAGGTCGCCGGCGCCGGCGCAGCCCGGGCCGAGCACGATCACCGTCGGGGCACCGGCCAGGTTGGCCCGGAGGGCCATCACGTCGGTCACCGCCAGCACGGGATGGTCGAACTGGCTGACGAGACGGGCCCGGGCGGCATCGTCGGGCTCGACGATGGCGGTCAGGGCCCCGGAGATACCGGGGCCGACGGTTGCGGCGGCGGCCTCGGTCTCCCAGCTCTCCCATTGGTCGTGGGGAGCGGTCACGGGGTGGTCTCCTCCGGGCGGCCGTCGGGCCCGTAGGGGGTGAGGA
The DNA here is from genome assembly GCA_037724305.1 of Acidimicrobiales bacterium. Taxonomy (GTDB): domain Bacteria; phylum Actinomycetota; class Acidimicrobiia; order Acidimicrobiales; family JACDCH01; genus JBBJOU01. The sequence continues at coordinate 2,407 of JBBJOU010000260.1, read as the reverse complement.
CGCCGCCGGGCTCGGCCGGGAGGGTGTCGTCGCCCACCGGGATCGGGGGAAGGGCTTCGGGCCCGAGACCCTCGGCCTCGAGGGCGAAGTAGAGGTTCTCGGGGAGCACCGATGCGAACATCTGGGCCGAGACCCGGGGGACGGCGAGGGTGATGAGGCCGCTGTTGGCCGGGGCCGCCACCGCCACCTCACCCTCGACCGGCTCGGCCGGTGCCTCACCGGGGAGGGCGACCGGGGTCCGGTCGATGTAGAGCACCTCGACGCCCTGGAAGAACGACCGGGCGTTGCTGGCGAGCACCGGCGTCGGGGAGGCAGCGCCCCCGGGCTCGCCCTCGGCGCCGGCGAGCACCGGGTCGAGGATGAACACCGTGATCTTGTCCCCCGGCGAGATGAGACCGGCGACCCCTCGGACCTGGTCCACCGACACGGTGATGGCCACCTCCCCCTCGGGGACCCGCCGCGCCGCCGTCAGTTGCGCTTCGGCGGGATCGACGAACATGCCGTCGACCAGCACCTGGCCGGCCGCCAGATCGGTTCCGGCCACGTTGAGGTCGATGGCCGCAAGGTCGACCATCGCCGACGCCGGTCGGAACTCGGCGGCGATCGCCGCCTCCTCCAGGTAGCCCTGCTCGCGCGCCTCTCGGCCGGTCAGGCCCCGGGGGATGTCGCGGGCCACGCGCACCACCGGGACCCGCTGGGCCCCGGCGCTGGCCTCGTCCTCGACGCCGCCCACGTAGGTCACGAGGGCGAAGGCGGCGAGGAGACCCACAGCCACGGCAGCGATCAGAATCACGGTTCGTCGGGAACTCACGTCCACCTCCACACGGTCACGAGGCTCCGTCGGCATCGCCGGGCGGTCCGTGAGCGCTGCGGGGTGGAAAACGCACACGGCGCCCACCCCGGAAGGTGGGCGCCCGGCGGTCAGGCGCGAACGCCTCGCTGCGGATCAGCCGGTGGGCTCGTCGCCCCCGACCTCAGCGTCTGCCGGCAGGGTCTCGGCCACCGGTGCGGGCTCGGGTGAAGGCTCGGGGTCGGGCTGGGGTTCGGGATCGGGCGTGGGTCCGGCCTCGGGCTCGGCGGCCGGCGCGGTCCCGGCCTCGGGCGCCCCCGGTGCCGGAGGCGCGGCGTCGCCGTCACCGTCGCTGACGGACTGCTCGTACTGCTCCCAGGCCTCCTCGTAGCCGGAGGCGTCGTACTCTGGCCCGATGTAGTTGCCCTCGGCGTCGTAGGCGTGCTCGCCGAAGTGCTCGCGATACTCCTCGGCGACCTCGCCGCCCTCGGCGGCCTGCTTGATCGACAGCGAGATCCGCCGGCGCTGGAGGTCGAGGTCGATGATCTTGACCCACAGCTCCTCGCCGGGAGTGACCACCTGCTCGGGGAGGTCGACGTGGTGGGCCGACATCTCCGAGATGTGGACCAGGCCCTCGATGCCGTCGCCCACCTGGACGAAGGAGCCGAAGGGCACCAGCTTGGTGACCCGGCCGTAGACCAGCTCGCCCACCCGGTGGCTGCCGGCGAACTCCTGCCACGGGTCCTGCTGGGTGGCCTTCAACGACAGCGAGATGCGCTCGCGGTCGAGGTCGACGTCGAGCACCTGGACGCTGACCTCGTCGCCGACCGCCACCACCGAACCGGGGTGGTCGACGTGCTTCCACGACAGCTCCGAGACGTGGATGAGGCCGTCCATGCCGCCGAGGTCGACGAAGGCGCCGAAGTTGACGACGCTCGAGACGGTGCCCTTGCGCACCTCGCCCGGCTTGAGGTTGGCGAGAAACTCGTCGCGCTGCTCCTTCTGCGTCTCCTCCAACCACGCCCGGCGGCTCAACACCACGTTGTTGCGGTTCTTGTCGAGCTCGATGATCTTCGCCTCGAGGATCCGCCCGACGTAGGGCTGGAGGTCGCGCACCCGGCGCAGCTCCACCAACGACGCCGGCAGGAAGCCGCGCAGGCCGATGTCGAGGATGAGCCCGCCCTTGACCACCTCGATGACCGGGCCCCGCACGACGCCCTCGTCTTCCTTGATCCGCTCGATGTCGCCCCACGCCCGCTCGTACTGCGCCCGCTTCTTGCTGAGCAGCAGCCGGCCTTCCTTGTCCTCCTTCTGGAGCACGAGGGCCTCGACGGCGTCACCGATGGACACGATCTCGTTGGGATCGACGTCATTGCGGATCGACAGCTCGCGTGACGGTATGACGCCTTCGGACTTGTAGCCGATGTCCAGGAGCACCTCGTCGCGGTCGACCTTGACGACGGTGCCGTTGACGAGCTGACCGTCCTCGACGCTGACCATGGTGGCCTCGATGGCGTCGGCGAACCCACCGCCGAGGTCGTCCTCGGTGATGGTGCGGGGGACGTACTCCTCGACCACTTCCTCGAGGGCGGCCGCACCGTCGACGTCGGGCTCGGC
>JBBJOU010000259.1:0-3934 GCA_037724305.1 Acidimicrobiales bacterium | reverse complement strand
GCCCCGCCCTCTACCGCGGCGAAGCCGCTGCTGCGAGCGCAGCGAGCAGGACGTCGAGACCGTGGTCGAGCTCGTCGGCGGTGATCGTCAACGGCGGGACCAGGCGGATGACGTCGCCGTCAGGCCCGCAGTCGAGGACGATCACGCCCCGGGCCAGGCAGGCCGCCTGCACCCGCCCGACCAGGTCGCCCGAGGCGAGCTGCAGGCCGATCATCAGGCCGATCCCCCGGAGGTCGCGCACGGTTTCACCGAGGCCCGGACCGGCGGCGGCGAGGCGGGTCATCGCCCGCTCGCCCATGGCCCGGGCGTTGGCACACAGGCCCTCGGTCTCGAGCACCCGGATGCTGGCCAGCGCCGCGGCGCACGACACCGGGTTGCCGCCGAAGGTGGAGCCATGGGCGCCCTGGGGCCAGCGGTCCATGATCGCCGCCGGTCCGACGATGCCACCGAGGGGCATACCGGCGGCGACCCCCTTGGCGAACAGCACCACGTCGGGAGCGACGCCGTAGGTGGTGGCGGCGAAGGGCTGGCCGGTGCGACCGAAGCCGGTCTGGACCTCGTCGAAGACCAGGAGCATCCCGTGCTCGGCGCAGCGGTCGCGCAGCCCGACCAGGAACGCCCGGGGTGGGGGGACGTAACCACCCTCGCCGAGCACCGGCTCGACGATCACCGCGGCGATGGTGCCCGGCGCCGCCTGCAGGTGGAGCAGCTCGTCGAACGCGCCGAGGGCGGCCTCGGCGGAGATGCCCTCGTGCTCGATGGCGTAGGGGGCGATGTGCACCGACGGCAGCAGCGGGTCGTAGCCCTCGCGGTACTTCGCCTTGGCAGTGGTGAGCGAGGTGGCGCCCAGGGTCCGCCCGTGGAAGGCCCGCCGGAACGCGACGATGCCGGGCCGGCCGGTGACGTGGCGGGCGAGCTTGATGGCGCCGTCGACGGCCTCCGCGCCCGAGTTGCACAGGAACACCCGGGGCCGCTCCAGGAACGGCGTGAGCCCGCCGATGGCCTCGGCCAGCTCGATGTAGGGCCGGTGGCGGGTGACCACCGACGTGTGGACGAGGGTGGCGGCCTGGGCGGTGATGGCGGCCACCACCTCGGGGTGGCCGTGGCCGACGTTGGCCACGGCGATGCCGGCGCCGAGGTCGAGGTAGCGGCGCCCGTCGACATCGGTGATCCAGCACCCGGAGGCTGACTCGGCCACGATGTCGAAGTAGCGGGGCAGGACACCGGCCACCGCCTCGTCGTAGCGGGCCAGCCACGACGCGGTCGCGTCCCCGGCTGCCGGCGGCGCGTCGACGTCGGACGTGACGGTCATCAGGAACCCCCTCGGTTGTCGATCTGGGCGCGCTGGAGCCGGCCGGAGTAGTCGATGTAGACGGTCTTGACCTGGCTGAACTGCTCGATGCCGCGGCTGCCCGCCTCGCGGAAGCCGTTGCCGGTGTGCTTGGTGCCACCGAAGGGCAGCGGGATCTCGGCGCCGATGGTCGGGGCGTTGACGTAGGTGATGCCGGTGTCGATGCGCTCGACGGCGTGCAGGGCGGTGGAGATGTCCCGGGTGTAGACGGCCGCCGACAGCCCGTAGGGCACGCCGTTGACCACGTCGACGGCGTCATCGAGGTCCTCGACCTCGAGCACGGCGAGCACGGGACCGAACGCCTCCTCGTTGGCGATGGCATCGTGGCGCCCGACGCCGGTGAGGATGGTGGGCGCTACGAACGACCCGCCCTCGCAGGCGTCGACGTCGGTGCGCAGGCCGCCGCCGGTGGCGAGCGTCGCCCCGGCGTCCAGAGCGGCGGCGATCACGGCGGCGATGCGCTCGGCGGCGCCGGCGGTGATGACGGGGCCGACGTCGGTGGCGGCGTCGAGGGGATCGCCGAGGCGGAGGGCGGCGGCCCGCTCGACCAAACGGGCGACGAGCTCCTCGGTGACCGCCGGGTGCACGATCAGGCGGCTGGTCGAGGTGCAGCGCTGGCCGGCGGTACCGAACGCCCCGAACAGGGCGCCGTCGACGGCCAGGTCCAGGTCGGCGTCGTCGCGCACGATCATGGCGTTCTTGCCGCCGAGCTCGAGGCTGAGCAGGCGGGGACCGGTCTCCATGGCGGCGACGGCAACCTTGCGCCCGGTGGGCACCGAGCCCGTGAAACTGACGGCGCGGACGTCGCGGTGCACGGCGAGGGCGGCGGCCGGCTCGGCGCCGCCGTGCACCACCTGCAGCAGGCCGTCGGGGATGCCGGCCTCGATGCAGGCGGCGACGAACGACTCGCAGCACCCGGGGGCCAATTCCGACGGCTTGATCACCACCCCGTTGCCGGCGAGCAGCGCCGGGAACACCTTCCAGCTGGGGATGGCGGTCGGGAAGTTCCACGGCGTGATCATCCCGACCACGCCGACGGGGACGCGTGTGGTCCACGCCAACTTCGACGCCAGCTCGCTGGGCACGGTCTCGCCCCATGCCGCCGCTCCCTGGCCGGCAACGAAGCGGGCCATGTCGATGGCCTCCTGCACCTCACCGGCGGCCTCGACGCGGATCTTGCCCACCTCGCGACCGACCTCCTCGGCCAGCTCGGCCTTCCGGGCGGTCAGCACCACGCCGGCCGCCGCGATCAGCTCCGCCCGGGCGGGCACCGGTACCCGTGACCATGCCCGCTGGGCATCGGCCGCGGCGGCCACCGCCTTGTCGACGTCGACGGCGGCGTGGGCCGGGTACGACCCCAGCACCTCCGCCGGCCGGGCCGGGTTGGTCGAGTCGAACGTGGTCATCGTTGACCAACCTCCCGCTGTCGACGACGTCGCAAGGACTTTAGGGCCCGCCGGGAAACAACCTTGTCGTCTGGACGGCCGGATGACGCCGCTCGCGGCGTCCTTCTCCTCGACAGGGGGATGGCCCTGCCTTCGTCGTCGTCCTTGCGAGCGACGCCCCCGACTCGCCCACACGCGCAAGTAGCTCCCCGGCGGGCCCTTACGCCGAGCGGTCATCGCCGACTCCCCGTACCGTGGATTCCCGTGCCCGACGCCGCCCTGCTCGCCGTCACCCGCCACGCGCCCACCGCCATGGTGACCTCGGTCGACCACCTGGCCTCGTCGGCCGGCGTCGAGGTGTTGCGGCGAGGCGGGAGCGCAGCCGACGCCGCCGTCGCCGCCAGCGCGGTGCTGGCGGTCACGAGCCCGCACATGTGCGGCATGGGTGGCGACCTGTTCGCCCTCGTCCACGACCCGGAGGCGCCGGGTGCCGGGCCGAGCGCGCTCGACGCCAGCGGCTGGTCCGGCTCGGGCGCCGACGCCGAGCGGCTTCGAGCCGAGGGGTACACCGCCATGCCGCTCCTCGGCGACGTCAGAGCCGTCACCGTCCCCGGCTGCGTCGACGGGTGGCTGGCCCTCCACGCCCGCTACGGGCGCCTCCCGCTGACCACCGTGCTCGAGGCCGCCACCGGCTACGCCAGGGGCGGGTTCCCGGCGTCGCCGAGCCTGGCCACTGCTGTCGATGGTCTGGGCGACGCGCCCGGCGCCGGCGACCTCACCTGCGGACGCCCGCTCGCCACCGGCGCCACGGTGCGCCGGCCCGGCGTCGGCGGGGCGCTCGCCGCCATCGCGCTCGACGGGCGGGACGGCTTCTACGGCGGCGCCTTCGGTGCCGGGCTCCTCACGCTGGGCGCCGGCGAGTACGAACCGGCGGACCTCGCCGCCCCGCTCGGGCGCTGGGTCGAGCCGCTCACCGTACGGGCCTTCGGCCACGATCTGTGGACCGTCCCCGCCCCGAGCCAGGGCTACCTCACGCTGCTGGGCGCGACCATCGCCGAGGGTCTCGACATCCCCGACGAGCCCGATGCCCGCTGGGCCCACCTGTTGATCGAGGCGGCCCGGGCCGCGGCCCACGACCGCCCGGACCTGCTCTTCGACGGCGCCGAGCTCGCGCCCCTGTTCCGCCCCGAGGAGGTGG
>JBBJOU010000258.1:0-3976 GCA_037724305.1 Acidimicrobiales bacterium | reverse complement strand
TTCACCGGCCGGCGCCGCATCGCCGGCATCGAGCCCGGCCGCGGCGTGGTGATCGACGGCGTCGCCGGTGAGGTCGGCGGGCGCCTCCAGCTCCTGAACCCCGCCTACACCCTCCTGCCGGCGTAGCGTCGACGTCGTCAGACGGGCTCGTCGGCCGGGGTCGCGGTGCGGGACCGGGTGGGCGACTCCATGACACCGGGGACGTCGATGCCGCCCTTGTCGACGCGGTACGGGACCGACACCACCACCGTGTTGCGGCGGAACAGCAGGCGGGCCTTGAGCAGCAGAGCCGACTGGTTGTGGAGCAGCTGCTCGTACCACTTGGACAGGACGAACTCGGGCAGCACCACGGTGATGATGTCGTTGTCGTACTGGGCGTCGAGCTCGTCGAGATAGGTCAGGACCGGGCCGGTGAGCTCCCGGTAGGGGGAGGACTCGATGTGGAGCGCGACGTCGAGCTTGAAGTGGTCCCACTGCGCCTGGATGCTCTCGACCTCCTCGGCGTCGGCGGCGATCGTGAGGGCGACGAGGTGCTCAGGAGCCAGGGACTTGGCGTAGGCGAGGGCGGCCAGCGAGGCCCGGTGCACCGACGCCACCAGGACCACGATGGTGTGGGTCTGGTGGCGGGGCTTGTAGTCGTCGGGCACGTGGAGGGCGGCGGCGATGCGGTCGTAGTGGCGGCGCACCGCCCTGAGCACCACCACGATCAGCGGGATGAGCACGACCGGCACCCAGGCGCCGATGGTGAACTTCGACACCACGACCACCAGGAGGACGGCGAGCGTCGCTGTCGCCCCGACGGCGTTGATGGCGATGTGGCGCTTCCAGCCCGACTCCTTCAGCCGTCGGTGGTGCACCACCATGCCCACCTGGGACAGGGTGAAACCACAGAACACGCCGACTGCGTACAGGGGGATCAGGGCGGTGGTGACGCCGCCGAAGATGACGATGAGGAGCCCCGACACCACGGCCAGACCGATGATGCCGTTGGAGTAGACCAGCCGGTCACCGCGGTTGTGGAGCTGGCGGGGCAGGAAGCCGTCCTTGGCCAGGATGGAGGCGATGCTGGGGAAGCCGGCGAAGGCGGTGTTGGCGGCCAGGATGAGGATGGCCATGGTGGCGATCTGCAGCACGTAGTAGAGGACCGAGCCGTCGCCGAACACGGCGCCGCCGAGCTGGGACAGGATCGTCTCGTCATCGTTCAGCGTCGGCTGGAGGCGGTGGGCCAGCACCGAGATGGCGAGGAAGTAGACCCCCAGGATCACGGCCATGATGCCGAGGGTCGTGGAGGCGTTCTTCGACTGGGGCTGCTTGAAGGTCGGGACCCCGTTGGAGATGGCCTCGACCCCGGTGAGGGCGACGGCGCCCGACGAGAAGGCGCGCAGCAGGAGGAGCACGGTGACCCCGCCGAGCGTGCCCCGCCCGAAGGCGCCGTCGGTGGCCTCGTTGTAGAGCTCCTCGTTCGGGGGGAGGGCGCCGAGGTCGCCGGAGAACACCTGGAACAGGCCGTACGAGAGCAGACCACCGAGGGCGAGGACGTAGACGTAGGTGGGCACGGCGAACACCGTCCCCGACTCCTTCAGGCCCCGCAGGTTGGCCAACGCCAACAGGGCGATGAAGGCCAGGCAGAGCGCCACCCGGTACTCGCGCAGCTCGGGCACGGCCGACGTGATCGCCGCCGTGCCCGCCGAGATCGACACCGCCACCGTGAGCGTGTAGTCGACCAGCAGGGAGGCGCCGGCGACGAGCGACGGCCCCCGGCCCAGGTTCTCCTTCGACACCCCATAGGAGCCGCCCCCGCTCGGGTAGGCGAAGATGGTCTGGCGGTAGCTGAAGACGACGATGGCCAGCAGCGGGATGACGACCAGCGAGATGGGGATGAGGAACTCCAGGGCGTCCTCGGCGGCCACCGGCACCAGGACGTGGAGGATCTCCTCGGTGGCGTACGCGGTCGACGAGATGGCGTCGGAGGCGAAGATGGCGAGGGCGATGACCTTGGGGATCCGGGTCGAGTGCTCGTCCGACGACGCCACCGGGCGACCGACGACGATGCGCTTCAAGAGCGACGTCACCGCTTCAGACCCCCACGAGGAGCTCGCGCACGGCGTCCTCGCTCTCGTCGGTGACCAGGACCAGCACCTCGTCACCGGCCAGCAGCGGCGTGTCGCCCCGGGGCACGACCACGTGGTTGCGCCGCAGGATGGCGACCACGGTCGAGTCGCGGGGCAGGCCGAGCTCGACGATCTCACGGTCGCACGCCGGCGAGGTGTCGGCCAGAGTCACCTCGACCAGGCGGGCCTTGCCCTGGGCGAACGACATCAGGCGGACGAGGGTGCCGACCGACACCGCTTCCTCGACGAGGGCGGTGAGAAGGTGCGGGGTCGACACGGCGACGTCGACGCCCCACATGTCGGTGAACATCCACTCGTTCTTCGGATTGTTGACCCGGGCGACGACGCGGGGCACGGCGAACTCCTGCTTGGCCAGCAGGGCGATCACCAGGTTGTCCTCGTCGTCGCCGGTGACGGCGGCCACCACGTCGGCCTGCTCGACCTCGGCCTCGGCCAGCTCGGAGATCTCGCAGGCGTCGGCCACCACCCAGCGCACGCCCGGCGGCTCGGCGTCGGCCACGGCCTGGGCGACCCGACGGTCGTCGACCTCGACGATGGTCACCTCGTGGTCGGCGGCGACGAGCTCGGCTCCGATGAACTTCCCGACCGCCCCTCCCCCTGCGATGACGACCCGCATCAGTGGTTCCCCTTGACGGGTTCGGCGGCGAGGCCGGCGTCGAGCTCGTCGATGCGGTCGCCGGCGACAGCGGCGTAGAGCACGTCGCCCTCCTGGACCACCAGGTCGGGGCCCGGTACCTGCGACACGCCCAGGCGGGAGACGGCCACGACCCGGGCGGGGCCGACGGCCTCGACGTCGGCGAGGCGGCGGCCGGCCCACGCCGCCGGCGCAGGCCGCTCGACCAGGCACACCTTGGCGCTCGGGTCGATCCACTCCACCCCGTGCTGATCGGGCAGGATGCGGCGCAGCACCCGCTCGGTGGCCCACTGCACGGTGGCGATGGTGGCGATGCCGAGCCGCTCGTAGACGGCAGCGCGACGCGGATCGTAGATGCGGGCCACCACCCGCTCGACCCGGTAGGTCTCCCGGGCGACGCGCGCCACGACGATGTTCGAGTTGTCGCCGTTGGTGACGGCGGCGACGGCGCCGGCCCGCTCGATGCCGGCGGCGACGAGCCGGTCACGGTCGAACCCGACCCCGACCACGCGCCTGATGGCGCCGCCTTCGGGCAGACGGCGGAAGGCCCGCTCCTGACGGTCGATGACCGCCACTGAGTGCCCGGCGGCGTCGACGGCCCGGGCCAGCCCCGAGCCCACTCGACCGCAGCCGACGATGACCACGTGCACAGTGCCACCTTCCTCCACCTCGGCGGAGGTGCGGCGGCGGAGCATACGCCCGCCGCCCGCCGGTGGCACACCGGCGCCGCCGTCGCCGATGTCGGGGCGCCACATCCGCGCTGGCGTTCGCCCGTCTCGTGTGTCAAGCTACCCTTCCATCGGACGAGTACCGGTCCGACCGAGTAGCCACAAGGACGCCGCCGTGCATCCGATCCCCGTGCCGACCGTTGCGCCGCCGACCGACGACCTGGCGGCGCGTCGGCGCGCCGCCGTCGTGCTCCGCTCGTTCGGGCGGATCGTCGGCCAGCGCATCGAGCTCGACGCCACCGGGCAGGGGCGCAGCGTCGTCCTCGGCGTGCGGCACCGTCGCCCCACCTCGTGCACGGTCGGCCTCGCCGTCGGGCGCGAGCTGGAGCGCCGGGGCGTGCCGACGGTCATGCGAGGGCACCACCCATGGTGATCTGCCACTGCTACGCGGTGAACGACCGGGCGATCCGTGCCGAGATCGCCGCCGGTGCGCTCGACGCCGACGCCGTCGCCGAACGCTGCGGCGCCGGCGGCAACTGCGG
>JBBJOU010000257.1:0-3994 GCA_037724305.1 Acidimicrobiales bacterium | reverse complement strand
GACCGGTCGAACGAGGCGACGCGACCGACGCCGGTGCTCTCCGCGGAGGCGACGAGGTAGGCGTCGGTGAAGTCGATCCGGTCCGTCTCGTAGACCTCGATCGATCGTCGCAACAAGGCGGGATCGACGCAGACCATCGCATCGAAGGCGATCAGCGATCGGACTGCCTGGGCGATCTCGGCGCGGGGCACGGCGTAGAACGACTCGAGCACGTAGACGACCTCGGCGGCGACGAGATCGGTGAGGAGCAGTTCGTCGGCGGCCTCCAGGAACGCCGAGGCGCGTGCGGCCATCTCGGGCGGGTCGCCGGTCAGGTGCCGGATGAGGATGTTCGTGTCGACGAACGCCGTCACCGTCGCGTCGCCGCCCGGGCGGTCCTGGTTCGGCGGAGCACCTCGTCCCACGAGACGTTCCGCTTCGCCGCCGGCACGTCGACCGTGCCGGCGAGGTCCATGAGGTCCGGTGTCCGCGCCAGTGCGGCGCGGTTCCCCTCGACCCGGAAGACGATCTCGTCCCCCTCCTTGATCCCCAGCGCCTCGCGCACCGCCTTGGGGACGGTTACCTGCCCCTTCGAGGTCACCTTCGCAGCCACATCCACGACAGCCTCCTTACTCTGCTCCTCTCGTAAGGGTACCGTCGCAACTCCGCCGGCGAACGGCCGGAGCCAGGTCAGGGCTGATCGCAACGCCAGCCGCAACTGGCCGTGCTCAGATGATCCCGAGCGAGGCGATGACGACGATGAGGGTCAGGGCGCCGGTGAAGTCGACCGACGACGAGACCACCGGGATGCCGTAGGTGTCGGGATCGAGGCCGGTGCGGAAGGCGGCGATGGTGCCGTAGTACGACACCGCCGCCACGAACACCATGGCGATCATGCCGGCGAGCACCGATGCCCCGACCATGGCGGCCAGGCCCGGGCTGCGTTGGTCGAGGGCGAGGCCGACGAGGTGGGCGCCGACGCCGTTGAACACGCACACCGGCACGGCGAGGACGAACACGAAGCCGATGTCGGTGCGGGCCTCGCGCCCGGGCACCGGGGTCCCCTCGATGAGTCCCAGTAGGAGCTTGGAGCTGAGTCGGGCCGAGAGGATGCCGCCGAGGGCGCCGGCCGAGCTCACGAAGGCCGGTTGCAGCACGAACAGCGCCGGGAAGGCGGCGAGGTCGTCGAAGCTGCGCTCGAGCGTGACGCCGGCGAGGGCCGACAGCGACGCGGCCAGCAGCAGCACCGGCAACGACTCGCGCACGATGCGGCGCAGTTCGGGCAGCGTCGAGCGCAGGCCCCACACGGTGACTGCCACCGCCGCGGCGGCGAGGACCACGCCGAGGCTGGTGGTGACCACCGCGATCCCGAGGGCGAAGGTGGCGAGGAACAGCGCCGGCAGGGTGAGGACATCACCGAGGGTCGACACCACCGGCGCGCAGACGTTGTCGAGGTCCCAGCCGTAACGCACGGCGCCGGCGGTCAGCGACACGGTGGCGGCGAGCACGACGAGCGACGCCAGGACGCCGCCGAGGATCGACACCAGGGCCAGGTCGAGCAGACCGATGGTGCCGGGCACGCCGAGCCCGACGGCGACGGCCTTGGCCACCACCGCCCCCAGGAACGACACGCCAAGGGTGAGCACAGCCGCGGCCAGCACGTTCTGGCCGAGCACGGTGTCGCGCCGGGCGGAGAGGTTGAACGTGCCGGCGTGGATCGAGGTGGAGACTCGGTTGCCGAACGCGCCGAAGATGTTGCCCCGCATGCCGATGGCCGCCGGCACCAGCACCAGCAGCCCGGGGAACGACTCGAGCGTGCCCACGATCGCCCCCAGGAAGGCGCCGGCCACGAGGCTGGTCGAGCTGTTCACGGCCAGCGACACGAGCCCCTGGCGCGCGCCGGCGGCGTCCGGCCCGAGGACCGAACGCAGGCGTCCCAGGAAATCGAGGCGGGGCCGGGCCATGGCGGAGATGCACCCTACGGCGCGGTCCTCACCCCATCTGGTCTGGGGGGAACGTCCCCTCCTCGCTCGTTCACGCCGCCGGCACGGACTATCGCACCGCGTCCACGCCCGTCAGCGCGACCACGCGATAGGAGATGGCGAACGGCCAGGGGCCGTATCCGAGCACGTGCAGCTGGATCCACGTCGGAGTGCCGGAAGGGTCATCGACGAACGACGCGGCGGCTTCGATCACCGCTCCGAGTTGCCCGGACGCCTGCAGCACCGCCGACACGTTGAGCTGCGCGTCGGCGATCCGCTCTCGCGCATAGGCGAGGCTGTCGGGGAGGAAGAAGGCCACCTCGATCCTCGGGAGGTGAAGCCCCTTCCCCACGGCGCCCATCGGTCGAAAGTTCGTCGGCGTGAGCTTGCCGTCGACCCAGACGGTGCCGAGGTACTCGGTGTGCCGGCGTTCCTCGCCGCCCGGCGCCGCCCGAACCAGGGTGTCGATTCGCGCCTGAGGAGAGATTTCGATGGACCTCATGGCCTGCTTCCTGCGAGTCGCGCCGCAACGGCAGCGAGGGCGTCGAGGCCGGCTGGCGAGCGGGGCGCCGGTCTCCAGGCCTCGTACCGAGCGCAGGCGCCCATGAAGTCGCGGCAGGGCCGGGCCATGGAGGCACCCTACGGCCGGTGTCACGCCCACCTGTCCACACGGCAGACTCGACCGGTGGACACTTTCGCCCTCGTCGTCGACCGCTTCCTCGCCCGCCTCGTCGACGAGTCGCCGCCGCTCGGTACCTTCGCCGGGCACCCCGCCACCGATCACCACCGGCTCCCCGACCTCTCCGCCGCCGCCGTGGCCCGCCGGGAAGCCGCCGACGACACCGACGCCGCCGCCCTCGACGCCATCGACGATGCCGCCCTCAGCCCGACCGAGCGCATCGATCGTGCCCTGCTGCGCGCCGAGCTGCGAGGCCGGGCCATCGGGCGCGACTGGGCCGAGTGGCGGCGCTCGCCCGACGACTACCTCTCGGCCGGGCTGATGGGGTGCTTCGCCCTCTTCCTGCGCCGCCCCCTGCCCGAGCTCGAGTTGGTGGCTGCGGCCGCCGATCGCCTCCGGGGCGTGCCCGCCACCGTCGAGGCCATGGTCGCCAACCTCGACCCGGAGCTCGCCGCCGCCAGCCTCGTGCACCGGGGTGTGGGCCAGGCCCGCGCCGGCGCCGCCTACGCCCGGGAGCTGCTCCCCGCCGAGGTCGCCGACGACGACCTCCGGGCCGAGCTCGCCGCCGCCGGCGACGTCGCCGCCACCGCCTACGAGGAGGCCGCCGTCCACCTCGAGGACCTCGCCACCCGCGCCACCGGCGGCTTCGCCCTGGGTGAGGCCCGGTACTCGGCGCTGCTCGCCGACAAGGAGCTCCTGCCCCACGACGCCGCCGGCCTGCGGGCCGTCGGCGAGGCGCAGGTCGAGACCCTGTCGGCCGAGATGCGCGAGGTGGCCACGCGTGGGTTCGGCACCGACGACTTCCGCGCCGTGCTGCGCGACCTCACCCGGCGCCGGCCCACGACCCCCGAAGAGATGCGCGAGGGCTACGAACGCTGCACCGCCGCCGCCCGCGCCTTCCTCGTCGAGCGCGACCTCGTCACCCTTCCCGACGGCGAGCGCTGCGAGGTGCTCCCCTCGCCGGTGTTCCAGCGGCCGGTGCTGGCGGTCGCCTCGTACTTCCCGCCGCCGGCCTTCGGTGACGCCCTCGACGGCATCTTCAACGTGCCCTACCCGCCCGAGGGCACCACGCCCGAGCAGCTGGCCGAGCGCCTCACCGACAACAGCTTCCCGTCGATGCCGACCACCACCGTGCACGAGGTCTACCCCGGCCACCATTGGCACTTCGCCCGCCTCCAGGTGGCCGCCAGCCCGCTCCGCCGAATCGTCACCACGTCGTACTTCACCGAGGGTTGGGCCCTCTACGCCGAGCGGATGATGCGCGAGCAGGGCTTCTTCACCGAGCCGCGTGACGAGCTCGCCCACCTCGATGCCCGCCTGTTCCGCGCCGCCCGCATCGTCGTCGACACCGGCC
>JBBJOU010000256.1:0-4004 GCA_037724305.1 Acidimicrobiales bacterium | reverse complement strand
TGACCTGGGGCGGGACCATCCAGCGCCCGACGAAACCGACGGCCACCCCGGCGACCTCGCCATCGCGTGCCGCTCGGATCACGGCGGTCACCGTGAGGGGCCGCCCGAGCACGGCCTCCCGCATTCGACCTCGACCAGCAGACCTCGCCTGCTCATGGCGTGCTCCTCGGGGCGGGGGACCCAGCCCGGCTGGAGGCGGCTGGGTCGCTTGCGGGAAGGGTGGCTGGCGGCCTCCCACCGGGCGCGACGGCGCTCGTCGAGCAGGGGACATCGACGGCGACGTTGCGGCTACTCGCCGTCGAGGTAGTCGCGGAGCTTCTGGCTGCGGTGAGGGTGGCGGAGCTTGGCCAGGGTCTTGGACTCGATCTGGCGGATGCGTTCGCGGGTCACGCCGAACTCCTTGCCCACCTCCTCCAGGGTGCGGGCCTGGCCGTCCTCGAGGCCGAAGCGCAGGCGCACCACCGCCTGCTCCCGCTCGTTGAGCTCCGACAGCGCCTCGAGCACGGCCGTGTTGAGCATCAGCTTGGCGGCCATCTCGGCCGGCGCCTCGGCGGTGGCGTCCTCGATGAAGTCGCCGAGGAAGCTGTCGTCCTCCTCGCCGACCGGCGAGTCGAGCGACAGGGGGTCCTGGCCGATGCGGAGGATCTCGCGCACCCGGGCCGGCGTGAGATCGACCTTGTCCGCCAGCTCGTCGATGGTCGGCTCCCGCTCGAGCTCCTGGAGCATCGTGCGCTGGGTTCGGTGCACCTTGTTCATCGACTCGACCATGTGCACCGGGATGCGGATGGTGCGGGCCTGGTCGGCGATGGCCCGGGTGATGGCCTGGCGGATCCACCACGTGGCGTAGGTGGAGAACTTGAAGCCCTTGGTGTAGTCGAACTTCTCCACCGCCCGCATGAGGCCGAGGTTGCCCTCCTGGATGAGGTCGAGGAGGAGCATGCCCCGCCCGACGTAGCGCTTGGCGATGCTCACGACGAGGCGGAGGTTGGCCGAGATGAGATCCTGCTTGGCCCCGTCGCCGTCGTGGACGACGCGCTCCAGCTTCCGCCGCTCGGCGAAGTCGAGGGTGGCGAGGGCGCCGCCGGCGTTGAGGTCGGCCAGCCGCTCGGCGGCGAAGCCACCGGCCTCGATCCGCTTGGCGAGAGAGACCTCCTCGGCCGCCACCAGCAGCGGGACCCGGCCGATCTCGCGGAGGTACATGCGCACCGGGTCGGCCGAGCCGCCGGCCCCGGGGGCGTTGCGGGCCTCGTTCAGCCGCTCGATGGCGGTCTTGACCACCCGGCGCCGCCGGCGCACCGGAACGAGAGGGTCGCCGGTGACCGCGTCGACGAGCGGCTCGACCGCCGTCGCCACCGTCGGCGCCTCCTCCACGTTGCCCTCCTCTACCCGACCACCGCCGAACGGTGCCGGCAGTTCGCTCACCCGCCGTCACCGCTGCGAGCGCGGAGGAAGGGTAGCAACTGGCCGGCCGCCACCGACCGTGTAGCCCGCTCGCCCAGTCCCTCCATGCCGAGCTTGAGGCTGCGGATCTCGTCGTTGACGGCGATCGGGTCGTCACCGGCGCGGATGGCGGCCGCCAGCTCACGGACCCGGCGCTCACCCGCGAGCTGGATCAGGCGGGCGCCGACGTCATCGGGTTCGCTGTCGGGGTCGAGCACCGCCACTCGCGCCAACACGTCGGCAGCGGCGGGATCGTTCCCCCGCAGCAGCGCCAACGCCGCCGGGAGCTCGGCCTCGGCCTGCAACGCCCACCAGACCGAGAGGTGGCGCTCGTCGACGAAGAGAGCGTCGTCGAGCCACCCCACCATCTCGTCGCGCCGCTGGATCAGGAGGGCCAGCGCCTCGACCTCGGGCCCCGGCCCCCCCGGGCCGGTGAGGTCCCGGGGATCGGGGCGATCGGACCACCGCCCGGCGGCGCGCCCGGTGCCGGTGCGCAGCTGGCCCCGCAGCCGGTCGACGTCGGTCCGGGTGCGATCGGCCAGCTTCATGAGGTACTGGTCGCGCACGAGCTCGTTCGGGTGCTCACCGACGATGGCCACTCCGGCCGCCGCCGCCCGGGCCCGGCCCTCGGGGGTGGCCAGGTCGGACGACGACAGGCTGCGGTCGAGGCGGAACGCCAGGTAGGGCTTGGCGCCCACCTCGCCGCCGCGCCACTCCGCCAACCGCTGCACCGACTCCAGCAGTCGACCCGGTTCGCGCACCGCGAGCGACCCGGGGTCCTCCCCCCGGGGCAGGTCGGCCACCAGCACCTCGAGCTGGTAGCGCTGCTCCCAGGCGTGGAAGCGGTCGGCGGCGCCCTGGCCGGCGGCGTCGGCGTCGAAGGCCAGGACGATGCGCTTGGCGAACCGGGACAGCAGCTTCACGTGCTCCTCGGTGAGGGCGGTGCCGCAGGTGGCGACGGCCCGGGGGGCGCCGGCGCGGGCGAAGCCGATGACGTCGGTGTAGCCCTCGCACACGATGGCCTCGCCGTTGTCCGCCCCCCGCACGATCTCACCCTTGTGCCAGTTGAGGCCGTAGAGGACCCGGCTCTTGGTGTAGAGGGCGGTCTCGGGCGAGTTCTTGTACTTGGGGCCGTCGGTGCCGGGCAGGACCCGTCCGCCGAAGGCGACCGGTCGCCCCTCGGCGTCGTAGATGGGGAACAGCAGCCGCCCCCGGAAGGCGTCGGTCGTCTGGCCGTTGCGGTTGCGGAAGCCGAGCCCGGTGTCGACCGCCACCTGTTCGGGCAGGCGCAGGGCGGTGACGAGGGTGGTCCAGGCGTCGGGCGCCCACCCCAGCTGGTAGCGCCGGACGGTCTCGCCGTCGAATCCCCGGCTGCGCAGGTAGGCCCGGGCGGCGCCGGCGTCGGGCCCGGTGAGCAGGCGGTCGTGGTACCACTCGACGGCCTGCCCCATGGCCTCGTGCAGGCGCTTGCGAGCCTGGCGGCTCTCGGACTCGCCGACGTCGGTGTAGTGGAGGGTGACTCCCGACCGCGCCGCCAACCACTCGACCGAGGCCACGAAGTCGAGGTGCTCGATCTGGCGTACGAAGGTGATGGCATCGCCCGACGCCTGGCACCCGTGGCAGTACCACAGGCCGTCCTCGGCGTTGACCGAGAAGCTGGGCGACTTCTCGGCATGGAAGGGGCACAGCCCCATCCAGCGCCGACCGACCCGCTTCAGCTGGGCGTACTGCGAGACGAGGGCGACGAAGTCGACCCCCTGGCGGACCGCCGCCACGTCCTCGTCGACGATGCCCACGCGCCGGGAGGCTACCTCGTTCGCCCCGGCGGCCGGACGTGCGTTCGACGGCGCCGAGGCGGGTCAGGCCTGGGGGCCGCGCCCGGTGAGGTCGCGGTCCGGGTCGACGCCGCCCGGTGCGTCGGCGTCGGCGGCATCGACGGTGTCGGTCTTGTCGTCCGGCGGGAGGATGCCGGCCGCACGGTCACGCTTGTCGGCCCGTATCGAGGCGACGATGGCGAGGGTCATGACGACGGTGATGACCGCGAGTGACGACCAGGTCGGGAGGTGGACCTCGAAGGGCTCGCCGATGAGCAACATCTTGACGCCGACGAAGGCGAGGATGATCCCGAGGCCCACGTTGAGGTAGCGGAACTTGCCCTGCATCCCGCCGAGCAGGAAGTAGAGCGAGCGCAACCCGAGGATGGCGAAGGCGTTGGAGGCGAACACGATGAACGGCTCCCGGCTGATGGCCAGGATCGCCGGCACCGAGTCGACGGCGAACACCACGTCGGTGGCCTCGATGAGCACCAGCACGGCGAAGAGCGGGGTGGCGAGGCGCTTGCCGTTCTCCTTGGTGAACAGCTTCTGGCCGTCGTACTTGTCGGTGGTGGGGAACAGCTTGCGCACCGCCCGCATGGCGATGTTCTGGTTGTAGTCGACCTGCTCGTCCTCGTTGTGGTGGGCGATCTTCCACGCCGTGTAGAGCAGGAAGGCGCCGAAGATGTAGAGGATCCACTCGAAGCGCTCGATGAGCTCCACGCCGGCGAAGATGAAGACGGCCCGGAG
>JBBJOU010000255.1:0-4006 GCA_037724305.1 Acidimicrobiales bacterium | reverse complement strand
CCCCCTGCGGAGGAGCGGCCAGTCCGTCAGTCGAGCGTCTTGGCCCGCTTGGCGGCCCGGGCCCGGGTGGTCTGGTCGAGGTTGGTCTTGCGCACCCGCACGGACTTGGGCGTGACCTCGACGCACTCGTCCTCGGCGGCGAGCTCGAGGGCCTGCTCGAGCGACATCGACTGGGGCGGGATGAGCCGTTCGAACGCGTCCGCCGTCGACGAGCGGATGTTGTTGAGCTTCTTCTCCTTGGTCGGGTTGACGTCCATGTCGTCGGCCCGGGAGTTCTCGCCGATGACCATGCCCTCGTAGACCTCGGTGGCCGGCCCCACGAACAGGATGCCGCGCTCCTGGAGGGCCATGAGGGCGAAGCCGGTGGTGGGACCGCTGCGGTCGGCCACCAGCGAACCGTTGCGCCGGCCCCTGATCTCGCCCGCCCACGGCTCCATGCGCTCGAACACGTGGTGGATGAGCCCGGTGCCGCGGGTCTCGGTGATGAACTCGGTGCGGAAGCCGATGAGGCCGCGAGCCGGGATGAGGTACTCGAGGCGCACCCAACCGGTGCCGTGGTTGATCATCTGCTCCATGCGCCCCTTGCGCAGGGCGAGGAGCTGGGTGACCACGCCGACGTAGTCCTCGGGGATGTCGATGGTGAGGCGGTCGAGGGGCTCGTGGACGGTGCCGTCGATCTCGCGGGTCAGCACCTGGGGCTTGCCGACGGTGAGCTCGAAGCCTTCGCGTCGCATCATCTCGACCAGCACCGCCAGCTGCAGCTCGCCGCGGCCCTGGACCTCCCAGGTGTCGGGGCGCTCGGTGGGCAGGACCCGGATGCTGACGTTGCCGATCAGCTCGGCGTCGAGGCGAGCCTTGACCTGGCGGGCGGTGAGGCGGGTGCCCTCCTTGCCGGCCAGCGGCGAGGCGTTGATGCCGATGGTCATGGCCAGGCTGGGTTCGTCGATGGTGATGACCGGCAGGGGCCGGGGGTCGTCGAGGTCGGCCAGCGTCTCGCCGATGGTGATCTCGGGGATGCCGGCGATGGCGATGATCTCACCGGGGCCGGCGGCGTCGGCGGCCACCCGCTCGAGGGCGTCGGTGATGTACAGCTCGCTGATCTTGGCCGGGACGGTGGTGCCGTCGGTGCGGCACCACGCCACGGTCTGGCCCCGCTTGATGGTGCCGTTCTGCACCCGGCACAGCGCCAGGCGACCGAGGTAGGGCGACGAGTCGAGGTTCGTGACCAGGGCCTGCAGCGGCATGTCGGGGTCGAAAGTCGGTGCCGGGATGCGCTCGATCAGCACGTCGAGGAGGAGCGTGAGGTCGGTGCCCTCGGGCAGCCCGGCGCCGTCCTCGGGCCGCTCGAGGCTGGCCCGGCCGTCACGGGCGACGCAGTACACGATGGGGAAGTCGAGCTGGTCGAGGTCGGCCTCGAGGTCGAGGAACAGGTTCTCGACCTCCTCGACGACCGCGGCGATGCGGGCGTCGGGGCGGTCGACCTTGTTGATGACCAGGATCACCGGCAGGCGGGCCTCGAGCGTCTTGCGCAGCACGAAGCGGGTCTGGGGCAGGGGGCCCTCGGAGGCGTCGACCAGCAGCAGCACGCCGTCGACCATCGAAAGGCCTCGCTCGACCTCACCGCCGAAGTCGGCGTGGCCGGGGGTGTCGATGATGTTGATCTTGGTGGCGCCGAAGGTGATGGCCGTGTTCTTGGCCAGGATGGTGATGCCCTTCTCCCGCTCCAGGTCCATCGAGTCCATGACCCGGTCGGCCACGTCCTGGTTGGCCCGGAACGCGCCGGCCTGCCAGAGCAGCTTGTCGACCAGGGTCGTCTTGCCGTGATCGACGTGGGCCACGATCGCCACGTTGCGCAGATCGGCGCGCGTCTCCAAGGGGTACCTCCAGGGGCTGCCGGGCGGCGGGGGGTGCACTCCCGGGCAGACCCCTCCAGGTTAGCGCCTCGCCGGCCGCGGCCCTCCGCCGGTGGCTGGACAGGGGCCAGTCGGCGGCAGTGACCGCGGGCGCCGCGATGGCGTCAGGTCCGCAGCCACGCCAGCGCACCCCGGGCGGCGGCGACGGCGGTGCTGGCGGTGGCCTGGAGGAGATAGCCGCCGGTGGGCGCCTCCCAGTCGAGCATCTCGCCGGCGACGAAGGTCCCGGGACGGCGGCGGAGCATGTAGGCGTCGTCGAGCTCGTCGAAGGCGATGCCACCGGCGGTCGAGATCGCCCGACCGATCGGGGCCGGGCCGCCGAGGGCCATCGGCACCGCCTTCACCAGCTCGGCGAGCGCGCGTCCCCTCGGGGGGAGCCGGTTGGCGGTGGCTTCGCGCATGAGCCCCACCGCCGCCGGCGCCACGCCGAGGCGCCGGAGGGCGGAGGCCGTCGAGTCCCCTGCTCGTCCCCGGGCGAGGCGGTCGACGAGGGCGTCGGCGCTCACGTCCGGGCGGAGGTCGACGATCACCACCGCCTCGCCGTCGCGCTGCATCGAGGCGCGCAACGACGGGCCGAGGGCGTAGATCGGTCCGCCCTCGAGGCCGGTCGCGCTCACCATGAGGTCGCCCCGTGCCACCTGGCCGCGGTGGGCGACGGCGACGTTCTTGACCGGTGTGCCGGCGAAGCGCTCGATGAACACCGATGTCCACGCCGCGGTGAAGCCACTGTTGGCCGCAACCAGGGGCACGACCGCGACACCGGCAGATCCCACCGGTTCGACCCAGCCCCCGTCGGAGCCGGTGCGGGGCCAGCTGGCGCCACCGAGGGCGAGCACGACGGCGTCGGCTCGCACGACCGATTCGACACCGTCGGGTCGTTCGATGCGCACGGCGCCGGGCTCGTCGTCCACCCAGCCCCGCCACGTGTGGCGACCGCGGAGCTCGACGCCGAGCCCGTCGAGGCGCGCCAGCCACGCCCGCAGGAGGGCGGTGGAACGGAACCCGGCCGGGAACACTCGCCCGCTGGTACCGACGAACGTCTCCTGGCCGAGACCGGCACACCACTCGCGCAACGCGTCGGGGTCGAAGGCAGTGATCGCTGGTGCCAGGCAGTCGCGCGCCGGCCCGTAACGGTCGAGGAAGGGTTCGAGTGGCTCGGCGTGGGTCAGGTTGAGCCCACCCCGGCCGGCGACGAGCAGCTTGCGTCCGGGCGTCGGCATCCGCTCGTAGACGGTGACCCCGACCCCGGCGCACGCCAGCACCTCGGCCGCCAACAGGCCGGCAGGACCGCCCCCGACGACCGCCACCCGGCACTCGGCGAGCGATCGGGACATGAGCGCACGCTAGGGAACCATCGAACCGGCGGCGTCCCGGGCACACTGCGAGCCATGACCGACGACGACAAGAAGTCCGGCAGCTACGTGGTGCCCGGCGGCGAGTTCGAGCGCGACACCGCCTACATCGAGACCCGCATCACCGCCGACGGGCGCGACGGCTACCCCGTCGAGCCCGGCCGCTACCGCCTGGTGGTGGCACGGGCGTGCCCGTGGGCCAACCGCTCGATCATCGTGCGCCGCCTGCTCGGGCTCGAGGCGGTGCTGTCGATGGGGATCTGCGGGCCGACCCACGACGAGCGGAGCTGGACCTTCGATCTCGACCCCGGCGGGCGCGACCCCGTGCTCGGCTACGAGCGCCTCCAGGAGGCGTTCCTGGCCCGCTTCCCGGAGTACTCGAAGGGCATCACCGTGCCCGCCATCGTCGACATCCCGACCGGTCAGGTGGTGACCAACGACTACCCCCAGATCACCCTCGACCTGTCGACCGAGTGGCGGGACCACCACCGCCCCGGCGCCCCCGAGCTCTATCCCGAGCCGCTCCGCGACGAGATCGACGAGGTGGCGCAGCGGGTGCTCACCGAGGTCAACAACGGCGTCTACCGAGCCGGCTTCGCCGGCAGCCAGCGGGCCTACGAGAAGGCCTACGACCGGCTGTTCACCAGTCTCGACTGGTTGAGCGAGCGCCTCGAAGCGCAGCGCTACCTGGTGGGCGACACCATCACCGAGGCCGACGTCCGCCTGTTCACCACCCTGGCC
>JBBJOU010000254.1:0-4018 GCA_037724305.1 Acidimicrobiales bacterium | reverse complement strand
CTTCATGGCCTCGAGCACGCACAACGGAGTGCCGATCTCGACCGCCTGGCCGACGGTGACCAGGACCTTGACGATGGTGCCCTGCATGGGGACCGTGACCCGACCGCTGCCGGCGGCCGCTGCGCTCGTGGCGCGGGCCCGACGGGGCTTGGCGACGGCCGCGCCCGCTCCGGCGACCGCCGGCTGGTCGGGCACCCACAGCGATACCGAGAAGCGCTTGCCGTTGACCTCGACGTCGACGTCGCGCCGCACCCTGGGCGCAGCGTCGGCCTCGGCGTCGGCGGGGGACGCAGGCGGCGGCGGCTCCAGCGTGGTGAAGTCGAGGCGGTCCTCGACCCAGCGGGTCGAGTGCTCACCGGCCGCGAAGTCGGGGTGCTCGAGGATGGCGAGGTCGGCGGGAACGGTCGTCTTGATGCCCTCGACGACCAGCTCGCGCAGCGCCCGCCGGGCCCGGGCGATGGCGGTCGGGCGGTCGGCGCCCCACACGATGAGCTTGCCCACCAGGTTGTCGTAGTACTGGCTGACCTCGCCGCCGGTGACGAAGCCGCCGTCCCAGCGCACGCCGAAACCCTGGGGCGGGACCAGGTCGGTGATCGTGCCGGGGGCGGGGAGGAAGCGGCCGCCGGCAGGGTCCTCGGCGTTGATGCGGACCTCGATGGCGTGGCCCCGACTGCCGGCGAGCACGCTCTCCTGGGTGAACGAGAGCGGCTCGCCGGCTGCCACCCGCAGCTGCTCGGCCACCAGGTCGATGCCGGTGACGAGCTCGGTGACGGGGTGCTCGACCTGGAGGCGGGTGTTCATCTCGAGGAAGAAGAAGTCGCCGTCCTGGTAGAGGAACTCCACGGTCCCGGCGTTGACGTAGCCGCACGCCCGGGTGACGGCGACGGCGGCCTCCCCCATGGCCCGACGGGTGTCGTCGGGGAAGCCCGGGGCCGGGCTCTCCTCGATCAGCTTCTGGTGGCGCCGCTGGGCCGAGCAGTCGCGCTCGCCGAGCCACACGACGTTGCCGTGGGTGTCGGCGAACACCTGCATCTCGACGTGGCGGGGCCAGGTGAGGTAGCGCTCGACGTAACACTCGTCACGCCCGAAACCCTTGAGCGCCTCGGACTGCGCCGACTCGAGCGCGCCGGCAGCGTCGGCGGCGGCCTGGACGACGCGCATGCCCCGACCACCGCCGCCGAAGGCGGCCTTGACCGCCACTGGCCACCCGTGCTCCTCGCCGAAGGCGACGACCTCGTCGGCCGAGGCGAGGAACTCGGTGGTCCCGGGGACGCCGGCCACGCCGGCCTCCTGGGCGGCGATGCGGCTGGACACCTTGTCGCCCATGACCTCGATGGCCTCGGGGGGCGGGCCGATGAAGGTCACGCCCTTGGAGGTGATGGCCCGGGCGAAGTCGGTGTTCTCGCTGAAGAAGCCGTAGCCGGGGTGCACGGCGTCCACACCGGCTCGCTCGATGATCTCGAGGATCTTCTCGGTCCGGAGGTAGCTCTCGGCGGCGGTGGTGCCACCGAGGGCGTACGCCTCGTCGGCGATGCGCACGTGGAGGGCGTCCCGGTCGAGGTCGGAGTAGACGGCGACGGTCGCCACCCCCAGCTCCTGGCACGCACGGATGACCCGGACGGCGATCTCGCCCCGGTTGGCGATCAGGACCTTGGTGAACACACCCTGTTTCTACTCGCGCCGCCGGGAACCCCCACGACCGACGGTGCCAGCGCCCGGCCTAGGCTCGACCGCCGTGCCCGAAGGTCCCGCCGACGCCGCCCGGGTCGCTCGGGGCGCCCTTGCCGGCGGGTGCTTCGAAGACGTGCGCTGGGTCGACGAGACCGGGTCGACCAACGCCGACGTGCTCGCCCTCGCCTCCGACGGCGAACCGGAGGGCATCGTGCTCGTCGCCGACCACCAGACTGCTGGTCGGGGTCGGCGGGACCGGTCGTGGCAGGCCCCGCCGGGATCGTCGCTCCTGGTCTCGGTGCTGCTGCGCCCGACCGCGGCGGTGGCCGACGTGGTGACCATGGCCGCCGCGCTCGCCATGGCCGAGGCGGTCGAGGCGACGTGCGGGGTGGCGGCCCGGCTCAAGTGGCCCAACGACCTGGTGGTCGACGTGGACGGCGCCGACCGCAAGCTGGCCGGGGTCCTGGCCGAGGCCGACTGGCCCGCCCGCTCCCCCATCGCCGCCGGGTGGTCCCCACCCCCACCCGGGGAGCGGATGGTGGTGGTGGTCGGCATCGGCCTGAACGTGCAGTGGCCGGCCGACCTGCCCGACGACCTGGCCGCCACCCTGACCGCGCTCAACCTGGTCACCGGGGGAACGGTCGATCGCACCGAGCTGCTGGTGGCCTACCTCCGGGCCCTGGCGGCGCGCTACCTCCCCCTGGTGCGCACCCGCGAGCGCGGTGAGGTGCTGGCGGCGTGGAAGGCGCGGTCGGCCACCCTCGGCCGCCGGGTGCGCGTCGACCTCGGCGCCGACGACGTCGTCGGCACCGCCGTCGACGTCACCACCGACGGCCACCTCGTCATCGAGACCGTCGATGGCACCCGCCGCACGGTCGCCGTCGGCGACGTCGTCCACCTCCGCCCCGCCAACTGACCCGCACCCCCGGCCCTGCCACCACCCGGGTGGTCAGGGGTCGAAGGTGGCGGCCTGGAGAGCAGTGAAGGCGTCGATCACCACCGCCGTGAGGGGTCCGGGCGCGGGGAGGTCCTCCACGGGGGGCACGGCGTCGCCGACGAGGACGGCGTGGACGGGCTGGACGTCGCGGGTCGACGACGTGAGGAACACCTCGGTGACCTCGGCCAGGGCCGCCACGGGAAGGGGCCGGGCCTCGATATCGACGCCGTCGAGCTCGAGCACGAGCTCCCGGGTGATGCCGGCGAGGCAACCCGACGACAGCGGCGGGGTGACCAGGCGGCCGTCCAGGGCGACGAACACGTTCGAGCCGGTGCCCTCACACAGCTCGCCCCGGCTGTTGGCGAGGAGCGCCTCTGACGCCCCCTGCGCCGCGGCCCATGCCAGGGCGACCACGTTCTCGGCGTAGCTGGTGGTCTTGAGCCCGGCGACGGCCGAGCGCTCGTTGCGGGTCCAGCGGCACAGGGCGACGTTGGTGCTCGGCTCCCAGGTGCCGGCGCCGCCGCCGAGCACGGTGAGCGTGGGCCCGCCGGCGCCCCGGCCCGACCCCAGCGGCGCCCGGCCGCCGGTGACGGTGATGCGCAGCCGGCCGAGATCGGGACCACCGGCGGCGACCACCGCCGCGCACGCCTCTCGGAGCAGCCGCTCGTCGGGGACGACCAACCCCAGGCCGGCGCACGAGTGGCCGAGGCGGGCCAGGTGGCGGGTGAGGGCGAAGGGGGTGCCGTCGACGACCTTGAGGGTCTCGAAGCAGCCGTCGCCGACGGTGACCCCGTGGTCGTCGAGAGCGATGCCGGCCAGCTCGGCGTCGACCAGCCGGTCGCCCAGCCACGCCCGCCGTCGGTCCGTCCCCCCGGCGGTCACGAGCCCGCCCCGACGGGCACGGCACCGCTGGCCAGGCCGATGAGTCGGCGGGCCTTGAGCTCGGTCTCGTCCCACTCGCCGTCAGGTGTCGAGTCCCACGTGACCGCGGCGCCGGTACCGAAGCGCAGCTCGGGCTGCCCGCCCCCGACCCCAGCGCCGTCGTCGACCCAGAACGTGCGAATGGCGACGTTGAGGTCACCGGCCCGGCGGTCGGCGTCGACCCAGCCGACGGCGCCGCAGTAGGGCCCGCGGCCGACCGGTTCGAGGCGGGCGATGGCGGCGAGGGCGGCGAGTTTGGGGGCGCCGGTGACCGAGCCGGGCGGGAACGTGGCCGCCAGGAGCTCGGCCCATCCCACGCCGGCGCGCAGCCGGCCCTGCACCGTCGACACCAGATGGTGCAGGCCGGGGTGCGCCTCCGTCTCGCACAGCGCCGGCACTGCGACCGTGCCCCACTCGCACACCCGACCGAGGTCGTTGCGGACGAGGTCGACGATCATCACGTTCTCGGCCCGGTCCTTGGCCAGGAAG
>JBBJOU010000253.1:0-4063 GCA_037724305.1 Acidimicrobiales bacterium | reverse complement strand
GAGCCGACGGCGAGGTCGGCCACCAGCTCGGAGCCGGGGTTGAAGCCGAACCAGCCGACGAAGAGGATCAGCGTGCCCAGGATCACCATGGGGATGGAGTGGCCGGGGATGGCCCGGGGCTTGCCCTCCTTGGTGTACTTGCCGATGCGGGGGCCGAGGATCAGGCCGCCCATCAGGGCCGCCCACCCACCGACCGAGTGCACGATGCTGGAGCCGGCGAAGTCGCTGAAGGGCACCGACAGCACCCGACCGACGGCGGTGGCATTGCCCTCGGCGTCGACTTGGTCGCTCAACCAGCCGCCGCCCCAGGTCCAGTGGACGACCACCGGGTAGATGAGGGCGGTGATGACCAGGCTGTAGAAGAAGTAGGCCTTGAACTTGGTGCGCTCGGCCATGGTCCCCGACACGATGGTGGCGGCGGTGGCGGCGAAGGCGGCCTGGAAGAAGAAGTCGGTGTAGGGGGTGAGACCGCCGGCCGCCTCGTCGTAGGCGGTGTCGAGGCCGAACCCGGTCCAGCCGAACCACCCGCCGAGGTAGTCGTCGCCGTAGGCGATGGAGAACCCGATGAAGAAGAAGGCGAGGACCCCGGCCATGCAGTCCATGAGGTTCTTCATCATGATGTTGGCCACGTTCTTGGCCCGGGTGAGCCCGGCCTCGACGAGGGCGAAGCCCGCCTGCATGAAGAACACCAGGACGCCGGCGATGAACACCCACAGGTTGTCGAGGATGTTCTGCACCGCGAACGGCGTCAGCTCCTCCTCCTGGGCCAGGCCAGGGGCGGCGAGCAGCACCAGGGCGGCGCCCCCCACGCCGGCTCCCACCAACAGCTTTCGCACCATGAACACCTCTCCAGGGTCGTGGGAACGCTGGCAGCGCCCCCGGTGGCTGAACCGGGTCTGAACGTAGGGGGGCGGTGTTGCCCGTTCGTTCGGGCCCTGTTGCGCCTCCCGAACGTGCGTCTTACGGGATGAATACCGTTCTCTGACCGGAACCTGACCACTCCAGGAGGTAGCCCCGGGAGCGGACGGTGCGGATGGCCAGGCCCAGGGGGGAGACCCGCCGCCGGAGGCGCAGGACGTGGACGTCGAGGGCGTTGCGGCCGGGGGCCCCCTCGGGCCACCCGGCCCGGGCGAGGGCGTCGCGGCTCACCACCGCGCCGTAGCGCTCGACCAGCGCGCCGGTGAGGCGGGCCTCGACGGGGGGCAGCGGCACCCAGCCGTCGCCGAGGCGCAGGACGCCGTCGTCGTCGAGCTCGGGGGGCACGACCAGCTTCGCCTTCGCCCGGCGGGCCAGGGTCTCCGAGCGGGTGTGGAGGTCGACCTCGTCGGCCGGGATGCGGATCCAGTCCTCGAGGTCGTCGGTGGGCGCCGGCGGCGCCGAGCCGTTCTCGACCAGCAGCAGCCGGGGTGTGCTGGTCTCGCGCAGGTGCCGGCGCTGCGCGTCGTCGTAGGGCCACCGCACGAGCACGACATCCATGGTGGGGGCGACCGTACGGAGCGGGTGTTACGCGCCCGTTTCGCCTGCGTGAACGCGCTTTGGCGTCGCCGAGCGAAGTACGGTCGGCGGCCATGTCGGCGCGCCTGCGGCCCCACCAGTTCATCGCCGGGTTCTGGTACCTCCTGGCGGCGGTGTTCGTCGCCTCGGGCATCGCCCCCACGATCATGGGGTGGCACGACGAGTCGCCGGTGCAGCGCGAGGTGTTCGGGAACATCCCCGGCGCGTGGCGACTGGCGTTCTACACGGTCACCGCCGCCCTCGCCGTGTGGGCCGGGACGCAGTTCTCGAACCGGGTGCGCAACTGGGAGCGGGGTGCGCCCGACCGGCGGGCCCTCACCGCCCGCAACGCCCCCCGCCGCATGCGCGACTACCGGGCCGGCGTCTACATGCAGACCCTGCTGCGCGACCCCGCCGCCGGGCTCATGCACAGCCTCATCTACTTCTCGTTCCTGATCCTCTTCGCGGTCACGACGGTGCTGGAGATCAACCACCAGTTCCCGCCCGATGCCAAGTTCCTGCACGGTACGACCTACCAGGCCTACGCCGCGGTGGGCGACGGCGCCGGCGTCATGTACGTGGTCGGTGTGGGGTGGGCCATCGTGCGCCGCTACGGCCAGCGCCCCTACCGCATCCGCACCAAGTCGAAGCCCGAGCACGCGGTGATCCTCGGCGTGATGCTGCTGCTGGGCGTCTCCGGGTTCATGGCCGAGGCCTACCGCATCGCCGAGACCGGCCGGCCCGCCTTCGAGGTGTGGAGCTTCGTCGGCTACCCGCTGTCCGCTCTGGTCGACGGCACCGGCGCCGTCGCCGGCTGGCACCAGGGGTGGTGGCTCGCCCACGTGGGGAGCTTCTTCGCCTTCCTGGTGCTGCTGCCGGTCACCATGATGCGCCACATGTTCACCTCGCCGGTGAACATGCTCCTGAAGGACCGCGACCGGCCCAAGGGCGCCATGAAGGCCATGCCGAACCTCATGGAGACCGAGCTCGAGAGCTTCGGCGCCGCCACCGTCGAGGACTTCACCTGGAAGCAGCTCCTCGACACCGACAGCTGCACCATGTGCGGGCGCTGCACCGAGGTGTGCCCGGCGCACACCACCGGCAAGAGCCTCGACCCTCGCGAGATCGTCCTGAAGACCGGCGAAGTGATGGCCGCCACCGGCACACCCCCCACCTCGCCGCCCATCGGCACCGATCCCGAGATCACCATCGGGGCGTCGTCGCTGTTCGAGCGCATCACACCCGAGGAGATCTGGGCGTGCACGACGTGCAAGGCGTGCGACGAGAACTGCCCGGTCGGCATCGAGATCCTCGACAAGATCCTCGACATGCGGCGCTACCTGTCGCTCATGGAGTCGAACTTCCCCACCGAGCTGGGCAGCGCCTACCGCTCGATGGAGAACTCGGGGAACCCGTGGGGCCTGGCCCAGTCCGACCGCCTGGCGTGGGCGGGCAAGCTCGACGGCATCCCCGTGGTCGAGGGCGGCGACGCCTTCGCCCACGAGTACCTCTACTGGGTGGGCTGCGCCGGCAGCTTCGACGACAAGAACCAGAAGGTCACCCAGGCCATGGCCAAGCTGCTCCAGCGGGCCGGGATCGACTTCGCCGTGCTCGGCCCCGCCGAGATGTGCACCGGTGACCCCGCCCGTCGCTCGGGCAACGAGTACATCTTCCAGATGCTGGCGACGCAGAACGTCGAGACCATGAACGGCATGGGCGTGAAGAAGATCATCACCCAGTGCCCGCACTGCTTCAACACCCTGCTCAACGAGTACCCGCAGCTCGGCGGGCGCTACGAGGTGCTGCACCACAGCCAGTTCCTCGAGTCGCTCATCGCCGAGGGCCGCATCGACATGACCGACGCCAACCTCAACGAGCGCATCGTCTTCCACGACTCGTGCTACCTCGGCCGCCACAACGACGTCTACCTCTCGCCCCGCAAGGTGCTGGGCTCGATCGGCGGCGTCGAGGTGGTCGAAGCCGGGCGCAACGGCGTCAAGGGCATGTGCTGCGGCGCCGGTGGTGCCCGCATGTGGATGGAGGAGAGCGTCGGCACCAAGGTGAACGACGCCCGCGCCCAGGAGCTGGTCGACACCGGCGCCAGCCGCGTCGCCACCGCCTGCCCCTTCTGCTACATCATGATGGACGACGGCGTGAAGGCGGCGGGCAAGGAGGAGAACGAGGTCAAGGTGGCCGACATCGCCATGCACGTCCTCGAGGCCCTCGAACGCCGAGACGAGCGCGGCACCTACTCCCGCGACCTCGTCGACGACCCCCTCCACGCCGATTGATCCCAGTTCGGTCAGGGGGAGCGGCGGGCGAGGAGCTCGGCGTGGAGGGCGAGCGCGTCCGGTGGGACGGCGGCGGCGGCGGGCGGGCTGAGCAGGGCGGGTCGGATCCGGCCGATGGGCACCTCGGCGCCGACGTGGCGACCGAGGGGCGCCACGTCGCCGGTGGCCGCCAGCGCGTCGGCGTCGACGAACAGCCAGGGCCCCTGGTGGGCGTGACGGTCGAGGATGCGGCGGTTCACGGCCGTCCACATGCGCAGCACCTGCTCGACGGTGACGTC
>JBBJOU010000252.1:0-4074 GCA_037724305.1 Acidimicrobiales bacterium | reverse complement strand
TTAGGGTCGGCCCGTGCTCTTTTCTGCGGTCGGCGACACCTCGTACGAGCTCCTGCTGACGCTCCACATCGTGGCTGCGGTGGTGGCGTTCGCCCCGCCGATCGTGGCCACCATCGGTGGCGGAACGGTGCCGGTGGCGACCTGGCGGCTGACCTTCTACTCGTTGCTGGCCACGGGGCTGCTGGGCATCATCCTCATCGTCGTCTCGGACGACGTCTGGGAGTTCTCGCAGACCTGGATCTCGCTGGCGCTGCTGGTCTGGATCGTGATGGCCGGCGTCGGGGGCGCGGTGGTGGTGCCGGCGCTGCGCGACGGTGTGAAGGCGCGGGCGGCGCTCGGGTCGCAGATCCTGACGGCGCTGCTGATCGTGATGGTGTGCCTGATGGTGTTCAAGCCCGGCGCCTGACCAACACTGCAGAACAAGCGTTCCGTTGACGGCGCGAGCTGGACGTCGTACTGTCGAAATCCCCCCGGTGTAGTTCTCACGGCGGGTCGAGTACGGAGGTCGCGGTGACGGTCAGCCAGGAGTTCAGCGGGAAGCGGGCCGCCGAGGTGGTCGGCATCACCTACCGCCAGCTCGACTACTGGGCGCGCACCGACCTCATCCGCCCCTCGCTGGCCGACGCCTCGGGCAGCGGGAGCCGGCGCAAGTACGCCTACCGCGACCTCCTCGAGCTGCGGATCATCAAGCAGCTAGTCGACGCCGGCATCAAGCTCGAGCAGGTGCGCGGGGTCTTCCGCCAGCTCCGCCAGCTGGTGGGCGACGACATCGCCGCCGCCAACTTGGTCATCGACGGGGCCAGCGTCGCTCTGGCCCTCGACGACGGCGAGCTGATCGACCTCGTGAACCAGGGCCAGGGCGTGCTGAACATCCTGCGAGTGGCCCGCTGTCGCGAGGAGGTCGACGCCGCCATCGTCGAGCTCCGCCGCGACGAGCCGCCGGCCGCCGTCGCGGCCCACCCGGCCGCCGGGCCGGGCGACGCCACCACCACCACCTCCGCCGCCCGCTGAGCGGCCGGTAGGTTCGGCGGGCGTGACCGACGCCGGCCTGCGGACCTCGCCTCTCGACGCCGCCCATCGCGCGCTGGGCGCCAAGCTCACCGGGTTCGGTGGCTGGGACATGCCGCTCGCCTACCCGTCGGGCACCCTCGCCGAGCACGCCGCCTGCCGTGGCGCCGCCGTTGTCTTCGACGTCAGTCACCTCGGCACCGTGCGGGTCGAGGGACCCGACGCCTTCGACCGGTTGCAGGCTGCGCTCACCAACGACCTCGCCCGCATCGAACCCGGCCGGGCGCAGTACACCCACCTGCTCGATGCCGCCGACGGCTCGGTCCTCGACGACATCATCGTGTGGTGGGTCGCGGCGGAGCGCTTCGACGTCATGCCCAACGCGTCGAACACCGCTCGCGTGCGTGACGCCCTGGGGCTGGGCGAGGACGCCGACGTCACCGGCGAGCGGGCCGTCCTCGCCGTGCAGGGCCCAGGGGCGCGTGACCGTCTGGCCACGGTCTCGGTTGAGGCCGCCGCCGTCGGGCGCTTCCGAGTGGCCCGGGTGGACGTCGGCGGCGCCGAGGTGGTGGTGGCAGGGACCGGTTACACCGGCGAGGACGGGGTGGAGCTGGCGGTGCCCGTCGCGGCGGCGGCGGCGGTGTGGGCCGCGCTGCTCGACGCCGGTGTGGTGCCCGCCGGGCTCGGCGCCCGCGACACCCTGCGCCTCGAGGCCGGTCTCCCGCTCCACGGTCACGAGCTCGGCGCCGGCATCACGCCCGCCCAGGCCGGCCTCGGGTGGGTGGTCCGCCTCGACAAGGGCGACTTCCGGGGCCGCGACGCATTGGTGGCCGAGCAGGAGCGGGGCATCACCCGCCGGCTGCGGGGCCTGGCCACCGCCGGCCGCCGCCCACCTCGGGCCGACCAGGCGATCCTGGACGACGGCGAGGCCGTCGGCGTCGTGACCAGCGGCAACTACTCGCCCACCCTCGGTCACGGCATCGCCCTCGGCTTCCTCCCGCCGACCGTCGAGGTGGGCGCGACGGTGGCCGTCGACGCCCGCACCGCCGAGATCCCGGCCCGGGTCGTGCCGCTGCCGTTCGTCGCCAGGGCGCGCTGACGTCGTCCCCTCGCAGCATCGGTCCCTTCACTCGACGTTCTCACCACGTTCTCCCGCAGCACGCAGGACCGGCACCCATGGTGGCTACCCTCACTCGTAGAGGTCGAGTTGAGCGAGTTCCCAGCTGCCCATCACGCGGCGGCATTTGCTGACGCACGGCCGACCCACACCTCAGCAGGTCAATCCCGGCCGCGCGTCCGACCAGACGAGGTCCACCGAGTGTTCGAAGTCCTCCATGCCAGCGTGATCGTGCTGGCCATCACCCACGTCGCCACCCTCGGCTTGCTGGCCGTGGACATCCGCCGAGATCGACCGATGGGCCCCTCGGTCGCCGCCCTCCTGGGAGGCGTGGCCGCGGCCGCCGGCGGGGCCGTTGCCAGTTCCTACGTCCCCAGCGGGTCGGCGGCCGTGGCCGGGGCGGGCGGCACCGCCTTCTTCGTCTGCTATCTCGCCTTGCGCCACCAGGAGCTGCGACCGGCAGGCGTGGCGGCATGGTCGAGCTTCGTCCTGATGACGATCGCCGCGTCGCTGTGGGGTGTGCACTTCGTGGCCACGATGGCGGTGAGCACCCGGACCCACGCGATCGTCTGGACGGCGCTCGCGCTGGTCGCCGTCTCGGCTCCTTCGGCGTTCATCCAGATCAGGGAGGCATGGGAGCCCCTGATGCGCACACGGTGGCGTCGTTCCCCTGACCTCGACCCCGGCGACCTCACCTCGTTCCCGATGGTCTCGATCCACGTGCCCTGTCACGCGGAACCGCCCGACCTCGTCATCAGCACCCTCGACCGCCTCGCGCAACTCGACTACCCCGACTTCGAGGTGCTCGTCATCGACAACAACACCACCGATCCCGACCTGTGGCGCCCGCTGGAGGAGCACTGTGCCGTCCTCGGACGCCGGTTCCGGTTCCTCCATGTCGAGGGCATCAGCGGCGCCAAGGCCGGCGCGTTGAACTGGGCGGCGCCGCACACCGACCCCAGGGCCACGCTCGTCGGCGTGGTCGACGCCGACTATCACGTCGAGCCCGACTGGCTGCGGCGCACCGTCGGCCACTTCGAGGACGCCACCGTCGGTTTCGTCCAGTGCCCGCACGCCTACCGCGACTACGGCAACAGCAGGTTCTGTCGCATGGCCAACTGGGAGTACGCCGTCTTCTTCACGACCGGCATGGTGAGCCTCGACCACCACGGCGCGGGCCTGACCGTCGGGACCATGTCGCTGATCCGGCGCGCCGCCCTCGAGGACGCCGGCGGTTGGGCGGAGTGGTGCCTGACCGAGGACTCCGAGCTGTCGATCCGCATCCATGCCGAGGGGTACCGGTCCGTCTACCTCAACGAACCCCTCGGACGCGGTCTCATCCCCGAGACGTTCCAGGGGTACCGCCAGCAACGGTTCCGATGGACCTACGGCCCCGTCCAGGAGCTCCGCAAGCACCTGCGCCTGTTCCTGCCCCGCCCCTTCGCCCGGACCTCCCGGCTCGACTGGCGCCAACGGGTTCACCACGCCAACCACGGCCTCGACGTGGCCCTCGTCAGCGTCCGCACCCTCGCCGTGCCGATCGGCGCCCTCGCCGCGCTCTCCATGATCGCCGGCGACGAGGCTGTGCAGCTGCCCTTCGAGCTGTGGCTGGCGTCCACGTCCGTGCTCATCGGCTCCGTCGCCGTCCGGTGGCTCACCTACCGCCACCTCCTCGGCGCCACGCTGCGACAAGCGCTCGGCGGGGCCCTCGCCTACCTCGCCCTCACCCACGTCATCACCGTGGCCAGCCTCACCGCGGTCGTCGGCCGCAGCGCATCGTGGCGACGCACCAGCAAGACCAAACCGCGATCACAGGGATGGTCCGCCCTGCACGCCGTACGGACCGAGCTCCTCCTCGGCCTCGGCTGCATCGCCACCGCCGTCTTCCTGCTGGCCGTCAACCGCCACGGCGGTGTGGCGACCATGCTCGCCATCGGTCTCGCCGTCCA
>JBBJOU010000251.1:0-4078 GCA_037724305.1 Acidimicrobiales bacterium | reverse complement strand
AGCCACGCAGGCCACGCTACCGGCGGCCGCCACCCCCCCAGTAGTCCTATCGGAGAGGAACTGGAGTGCGTTGGTTGCCTGCGCGGGTGTGGGAGTGGTCTCGCGAGCCGAGGGGGTCACCGAATGGTCGTGAGATGCCAGCAACGACAGGTGGAGCGGGTGGGGGGAGAATCAAGACAGGTGGGGCGGGTGGGGGGGAGGAATAGATTGGAGGGGACATGAAGATCTACACGCGGAAGGGCGACGACGGCACCACCGGGCTGTACGGCGGCGGGCGGGTGGCCAAGGATTCCGCGGCGCCCGAGGCCTACGGCACTGTCGACGAGGCGCAAGCGGCCATCGGCGTCGCCCGGGCGAGCTGCGCGAAGGGCGATGAGCTCGACCAGCTGCTCACTGCCTTGGAGCGCGACCTCTGGATCTTGATGGCTGAGTTGGCCACCGATTCCTCGAACGCCCACAAGCTCGTCGACGGCACCAGCCGGGTGACAACCGGGATGGTCGAGGTGCTGGAGACGCACATCGACGACGTCTCGGCCCGTTTCGAGCCGCCCACCGAGTTCGTGGTACCAGGTGAGGACCAGGTGGCGGCGTTGCTCGACGTGGCCCGGACCGTGGTCCGGCGAGCCGAGCGAGCGTCGTTGGGCGCCGCCGCCCCCGGCTCCCAGGTGGTGCCCTACCTGAACCGACTGTCCGACCTCCTCTGGACCCTCGCCCGGTGGCAGGAGGGCCACTCGCTCGGTGCTCGCAGCGCCGCCGACCGCGTCCCTCGTGACCGCTCGCCCACCTGAGCGCTGCTGTGCCGCGGGCCCTCAGCGATCGTGACCGTTCGTCCGCGCTGGTGCGTCGACCCGGTCCCACCCCCCAAGAGAAGTCGCAGACCATCCGAGGAGAACCCATGCCGATCCCGATCACCCTCGACCACCAGGCCGTCGTGCCCGACGAAGGAGTCGATCTCGTAGCCCTCGGGGTGCAGGCCGGCCGACTCGAGATCGATGCCCCTGGCCTCGACGCCGCCGTAGCCCGGGTGGCGGGGTTCGAAGCCGACGTGGCCCAGACCCTGGTGGCCGCCACCGACCACGGAGTGCGGCTCCTCGTGGGCCTGGGCGACGAGCCCGACGCCACTACCTACCGACGGATCGGCGCCGCAGTGGCCAAGGCATCGCTGAAGCAGGCGGTGGTCGCCGTCGATGTGCTGGCCGACCTCGGCGGCGCCGAGCGGATCGCCGCCGCTCAGGCCCTGGCCGAGGGCTTGTCGCTCGGGGCCTACGGGTTCGGCGAGTACAAGGAGCCGCCGCCCGGCACCGCGATCGAGCGGGTCACCGTGGTGGGCAAGGGCGGTAAGCGGGTGAGCGAGGCGGTCGCTCGAGGGGCGGCAACCGCGCAGGCCATGGGGCTCGTGCGCGACCTGGTCAACACACCCGGCGGAGACCTCACCCCCACCGTCTTCGCCGAGCGGGCCGTGCAGGTGGCCGGTGATGTCGGCCTGGAGGTCGAGGTCCTCGACCTGGCCGACATCGCTGCGGCCAAGCTGGGCGGCGTGCTGGGCGTGGCCCGCGGATCGCTCCAGGAACCGCGGTTCGTGAAGCTCACGTACCGACCCGAGGGCCGACCTCGCGGTCGGGTGGCGCTGGTGGGCAAGGGTGTCACCTTCGATGCCGGTGGCCTTTCCATCAAGACCGCCTCGGGCATGGAGTCGATGAAGACCGACATGGCCGGCGCCGGCACGGTCCTCGCCGCCATGACCCTGGTCCCGAGCATGGCCCCTCGCCTCGAGGTCACTGCCTACCTGCCACTCACCGACAACATGCTCGGTCCCGATGCCACCCGCCCCGGCGACGTCTTGCGCATTCGCAACAACAAGACGGTCGAGGTGCTCAACACCGATGCCGAGGGGCGCCTCATCCTGGCTGACGCCCTGGCGTTGGCCGCCGAGGACGAGCCCGACGCCATCATCGACTTGGCGACCCTCACCGGCGCCTGCATGACGGCGCTCGGCGACCGCACCGCAGGGCTGTTCGGCACCAACGAGGTCCTCAACGATCGGTTGCTCGACGCCGCCGATGCTGCAGGGGAGGCGTTCTGGCCGCTCCCGATGCCCGAACACCTCCGCAAGCCCCTCGACAGCGACGTCGCTGACCTCCGCAACATCGGCGCCAACGGGCACGGTGGGGCATCGTCGGCGGCGATCTTCCTCCGAGAGTTCGTCGGGGACGTGCCCTGGGTCCACCTCGACATCGCCGGCCCCGCCGCGTCCACGTCCTCCTACGACGAGGTGGCGAAAGGCGGCACCGGCTTCGCCGTCCGCACCCTTGCTCGCTTCCTGGGGTCCTGGACGAAGCTGCCCAAGAACTGAGCCGCCGCCGCGCCCGTCCCCCGTGTCACGAACTTGTATCCAGGGCGCTTGGCAGACACGACGCGGTGGCTACTAGTTCGACTTTTCACACCCGGCGGATCCGGCCGTTGCCGCCATATGTGTGCGATCTCGGCGCGCTGCTGCCTCTCCCAAGTATGGATGACCGGCCGTTCGAACCCAGTGGTCTGACAACCGGACCTCTTGAGCACGGCAGCGCCCAGCGGGATACGCTGCGCGGGACCCAGGTCGCCGCGGGCGCGACTCGGTGGGACGAAGGAGCGAGACGGTGGGTGACGTCGAACTGGTCGAAGCGGTGCGGAGGGGTGATCGGCGCGCCTGGGCCGACGTCTACGACCACTACGGACCCCGGCTGCACGCCTTCTGCACCCGGTTGCTCAACGAGCCCCACACCGCAGCCGACGCCGTTCAGGACACCTTCGTGGTGGCCGCGCAGCGCTTCGACCAACTGCGCGACCCGACCAAGCTCCGAGCCTGGCTGTACGCCATCGCCCGCAACGAGTGCACCCGTCACGGTCGGGCCCGAGGTCGGGTCGTGCTGCGCGAGGAGCCGGACGTCGTGAGCACCCGCGAGGTCGACGATCCCGGCAACCAGGCCGCGGCCGCCGAGGTGGCCGAGATGTTGTGGGCGGCGGCCGCCGGACTCGACGAGCGCGACCGCATCCTGCTCGAGCTCAA
The DNA here is from genome assembly GCA_037724305.1 of Acidimicrobiales bacterium. Lineage (GTDB taxonomy): Bacteria > Actinomycetota > Acidimicrobiia > Acidimicrobiales > JACDCH01 > JBBJOU01. The sequence continues at coordinate 1,029 of JBBJOU010000251.1, read as the reverse complement.
CGTCCGCCACGGTCTGGAAGGCCAAGAGCTGGCCGACGCCGCCGGGATCCGACCCGGGCAGATCTTCATGGCCACCAACCGCATGCGCGACCGGGTGGAACGTTCCCTCGGCGCCCTCCTCGTGGCTCGGCGAGGTCGCGACGACTGCGCCGGGCTGGCCGCGGTGCTGAGCGACTGGGACGGCACGTTCACGGTGCTCATGCGCAAGCGGGTGGCCCGCCACGTCGAGCACTGCGACCTCTGCGACGAGCGTCGCCGAAGCCTGGTGGCGCCACTCGGGTCGCTGGCCGCCCTTCCGTTCCTGCTGCCGCCGGCCGACCTGCGCGACCAGGTTCTCGAGGCGATCTCGTCGGTCACCGACGGAGGAGGCGGACCCGACCTACCTGCCACCCACGAGGACTGGCCCCACGGCTTCCCACCGGTACCGCCCGGTCCGAGCCGACGCCGCCGGGCCATGCTGGCGGCCGCGGCTCTGGTGGCCATCCTGGTACTGGTCGCTGGTCTGCTGGCGTTCGCCGGCGGTGGCGACACCGACGCCGAGCTGGTGAGCGGTCCGGCCCCGTCGACCACCGAGGCGGGCGCGAGCGACGACGAAGTCGCCTCTTCCACCACCCAGGCGTCGGAAGCGGCCCCATCGGGATCATCGAAGTCGCCGTCGAAGACCACGCCGACATCCACCCTCACGACGACGGCGACGTCCACACCGGCCACGACGCCTGCGACCGGTGCGCCCGCCACGACGCCCGGGGTGGGCGGACCGGCCACCACGGTCCCCGGCGGACCCACCACCCCCGACCCCGACCCCGTCCCCGGCCCGGGCCCGGCCGGCCCGGCCGCCCCGCCGGCCACCCAGGCCCCGCCCCCCGTTGCCGTACCCGGTCCCGGATCACCGCCGGCCACGACCACACCCCCCGCCACCGCCCCGCCCGCCACGGCGGCGAGCCATGCCCGCCGGCGCGAGGGTGCCCGCCCTGGGGACGGGCAGGGCGGGCACCGCCGTCGCCGGGTGTGGGTCGGCGACGACCTCTT
>JBBJOU010000250.1:0-4079 GCA_037724305.1 Acidimicrobiales bacterium | reverse complement strand
CGTAGTCGTTCTCGGTGACCAGCAGCGGGCGCCCGGCGTACCACGCCCCCACCCCGAAGTCGTGCTGTCCGGCCGGGGCCCCTACCCCAAAGCCGGCCACCGCCGCCCGCAGCCACCGTTCGATCTCGGCCCGCCAGGTACCGGCGCCCGACGGGCCCCGGCGGTGGGCGCAGAGGACCTGCACCGAGCGCAGCGCCTCGAGGGCGGCGGCGGCGTCACCGCGACGCGCCGCGGTCACCACGGCGACGGCGGCGTCGACGACCGCCCGGCGCACGTCGGCCAGCAACGGTGACCCGGACGGGTCGACGGGCGCGTCGGCCTCGAGCCACCGGACGTCGCCCGGCGAGCGGCGGAGGGCGGCGACCACGGCGTCGGGATCGCCGGCCTCCACGGCGTCGGCCACCGCGGCGATGCCGCCCCCGAAGCGGTGCACCCGCCGGAGCACGATGATGCCGTCGCCGATGCCGACGTCGGGCCCCGGGTCGTCGGCCTCGACCGGACCGCCGACGGCGGCGGCGAGCGCACCCCGGGCCGCGGGTCGGAGCTGCAGGGCCCCGGCGGCGGGGCCGACGATGTCGCCGAGTACGGCGCCGGCCTCGACCGAGGCCAGCTGGCGGGGGTCACCGACGAGCACGAGACGGGCTGATGCGCGCACGGCGGCGAGGAGCTTGGCCATCATCGACAGCGACACCATCGAGCTCTCGTCGACGATGACCACGTTGTGGGGCAACTGGTTGGCGGCGTCGTGACGGAACCGGCTGCGGTTGCCGGGCTGCCACCCGAGCAGGCGGTGCAGGGTCGACGCAGGGGTGGCGAGCAGCCCGCCCCGGACGGTGTCATCGACGGGGAGTCGCACCGCCTCGGCGTGGACGGCTTCGGCGAGACGGGCGGCGGCCTTGCCGGTGGGCGCCGCCAGACCGACCCGCGGCGGTGGCCCACCCACGGCGACCGCCTGCTCGTGGAGGAGGGCCAGGATGCGGGCCACGGTGGTGGTCTTGCCGGTGCCTGGGCCGCCGGCGACCACGGTGAAGCGGCGCAGCACGGCCGTCGCCGCCGCCAGCCGCTGCCGGTCGTCGCTTCCCTCGTCGTCACCTGCGTCGGGGTACAGGCGCCGCAGCCCGGCGGCCAGGACGTCGGTGTCGACCGGCGGGCCGGTGGCGGTGCTGCGGCGCAGGAGGTCGGCGACGATGGTGCGCTCGTGGCGCCAGTACCGGTCGAGATAGAGGCGCGACCCGATGAGGCGCAGCGGTCGATCGGCGGGGCCGTCGACGCCGGTGCTGGTGAGGGGGTTGGCGCTCACCAGCGCCGGCCACCCGGCCGGGTCGGGCCACGGCAGGGTGGCGAGGTCGAGGTCGATCACGTCGTCGTCGGGCACCGCGGTGGTGGCGGCGGTGGCGAGGTCGACGTAGACGTGGCCGAGGCGCACGGCGCGCACCGCGAGGGCGGCCGCCACCAGCACCTCGTCGTCGGCGCCACCGGCGAGGCGCCCCAGCGTCAGGGCGGTGCGCACGTCGGCGGCGCCGAGCACGGTGGCGTCGGCGAGGGCACGGAGGGCGCCCGCACCGGCGATCGACCGGCGGACGTCGTACGGATCGACGACGTCGTCGCCGCCCCGCCGTGGTCCTCCCAGGACCGCGACGCCGAGCGCGGGATCCGGGGAGGAGAACGGGGGGGACGGGCCGTCGCTCATCTCCTTCTCGGGGGCTGCGCCCCCGGGCCCCATCGCCGTGCGGCTCGCTGGCGCTCGCGCGCCCGGCATGCCCTCGCTGCGCTCGGTCATGGTGCGCCCCGATCGAGGACGTCGGAGAGGGCGGTGACGAAAGCGGCCGGCGGGTGCCAGGCGAACACGCCGCACGGGTGGCCGTCGACCACGGCCGCGTCGGGACCGGTCATGCCCCGCAGGAACGCGTAGGCGATGCCGCCGAGGTGGCGCTCCGGGTCGTAGCCGGGTTGGCGCCAGCGGAGGTAGCGGTGCAGCGCCACGGTGTAGAGCGCAGCTTGCAGGGGGTAGTCGGCGTCGTGCATGGCGGCGACCAGCGCCTCGGGCCGGTAGTGCCAGGCGGTCAGCGGCTCGCCACGAGCACCGAGGTGGTTGGTCTTGTAGTCGACCACCACGTAGCGGCCGCCGACGCGGGCGACCAGATCGATGCTGCCGGTGAGGAAACCCCGCACCTCAACGGCCAGGAGCGGGTCTCGCAGGCGGGCGTGGTAATGCGCCAGCGGGTCGTCGACCGGGAGCCCGGCGGCGAACACCCCGGCGATGGCGTCCATGGTCACCGGCGGCACCGCGCCGGGCGAGTCGCCGCCGGCGAGGGGCAGCTCGAAGGTGAGCTCGTCGAGGCGGTCGGCGCGGGCGAGGCCACGCAACGGCCCGGCGCCGGCGCCGAGCGGCGTCGCCAACGCCACGACGAGGCCGGCGACGAGGGCGTCGACGTGACCGGGCACGAGGCGGTGGGCGCCGGCGTCACGGGCGGCGACGGCCAGGTCGCCGGCGAGGTCGGCGGCGGTGAAGTCGACGTGTTCGAGCATCTCGTGGACGAGCGTGCCGACGCGGGCGCCGCCGGGCACGTCGCCCAGGGGGACCACCGTCGAGAGGACGTCGACGGGGGTGCGCCCGGCGTCGGGGGCGGGGGGCTCGTCGACCTTGGCCCGCTCGTCGACCTCGACGACCTCGACGCCGTCAGCGGTGATCGCCCCCGGCTCGGCGATCGCGGCGGGCCCGGCGTCGTGGGCGGCGGCCGTCAGCGCCGAGTAGGACGTCCGCCCCCAACACCGGTCGAATCCCCGGTCGACGCGGGCGACGGCGAGCTCGGCCGGGCCCGGGACAGGAGCGGCGTAGCGGTCACCGGTGGCGTCGCCCACCATCTCGACGCCGATCGCCCCGCCGGCGGCGGCGAGGTCGTCGAGGGCGCCGCCGATGTCCTGCTCCGTCGGCCGCTGCGACAGCAGCCGGGTCACCGCGCCGGTGTGCGGGTCGCGTCCGAGCAGCACCCGGGCGAACGCGGAGGACGCCGCGTCGCCACCCGTCGCCCACCACACCACGACCCGGTGGCGGGCTCGGGTGAGGGCGACGTAGAGCAGGCGCAGTTCCTCCTCGTCGCGCTCCTGCTTCGCCCGCTCGAGCTGGTCGCCGTGGACGGCACCCACGCCGCCGACCCCGATCGATCGGCCCCGGTCCGGGTCGTGGTAGACGGGCAGCTCGTCATCGGGGGCCCATGGCGCCTCCCACAACGAGGGCAGCAGCACCACCGGGAACTCGAGTCCCTTGGCCCCGTGGATGGTCTGGACGGTGACGGCGTCGGCATCGGACTCGAGGCGGCGCCGACCGTCGCCGGGATCGGTGCCGGCCGCGGCCTCGGCCAGCTGCTCGGTGAACCACGCCAACAGGGCGGCCGGTGACGTCGGGGTCGTCGTCGGGCAGACCTGGAGCAACTCGGCCACGTGGCCGAGGTCGGTGAGCTGGCGCTCACCGCCGTCGAGGGCCAGGAGCCGGGCGGTGAGGCCGTCGGCTTCGACGCCTCGCTGGAGCCCGGCGACGCCCCGGAGGCGCAGGGCGGTGGCCCAGTCGTAGATGCGCTCGTCGACCGCCTCCCACGCCTCGTCGTCGGCGGTGGCGATGCGCCGGGCGTCCCAGCCGAGGAACGGGCCGGCGGCCACCGCCCGCACGTAGCCGGTGCGCGACGGTGCCTCGAGCACCCGCAGCAGGTCGAGCCAGGCGCGGCTCGCCTCGGTGCCCAGCACACCGCCGGCACCGTGGACGACGGCCGGGACGCCGGCTGCCTGCAGGGCGGCGCGGACCTGCTCGGCGTAGGTGCGGGTCCGCACCAGGACGGCGAGGTCGCCGGGGGCGAGGCCCCGGCGGTCGTGCTCGGCGCCGTGATCGTCGCGCTCGACGAGCACGGCGCCGGCGCGCAGGAGGTGGACCGCCTCGGCGGCGAGGTCGGCGGCGACGGTCGCCCGGGCGGACGCCTTGTCGATGTAGCCGCGGCCGTCGCTCGCGACGAGACGCACGGTGAACGGCGCCCCGGCGGGGGCCCCTACCCCTGCGCCGAGGAGCCGGGCCCGCTCGGCGCCGGGAC
>JBBJOU010000249.1:0-4092 GCA_037724305.1 Acidimicrobiales bacterium | reverse complement strand
GCGAGCGCCAGCGAGCCGCACGACGATGGGGTCCGGGGGCGCAGCCCCCGAGCAGTGACAGGGTCGCTGGCGGGAAGGGTCGCCGTCATCACGGGGGCGGGGCGGGGCATCGGGCGGGCCCACGCCCTGCGCTTCGCTGCCGAAGGGGCCCGGGTCGTGGTCAACGACACCGGGGCCGACGCCGACGGGGGCGGCGGCGACGAGGGGGCCGCCCAGGCGGTGACCGCCGAGGTGCTGGCCGCCGGCGGCGAGGCGGTGGCGTCCACCCACGACGTCGCCGACTGGGACGGCGGACGGGCAGTCGTCGACCTCGCCATCGACACCTGGGGCCGCCTCGACGTGCTGGTCAACAACGCCGGCATCCTGCGCGACCGCGCCCTCGTGAACCTCGAGGCCGACGACTGGGACGACGTCGTCCGCGTCCATCTGCGGGGCCACTTCGTGCCCACGAGGTGGGCGGCCGTGCACTGGCGGGCGCGCCACCAGGCGGGTGAGGCGGTGGCGGCGAACGTGGTCCACACGTCGTCCACCTCGGGGCTCTTTGGCAACCCGGGCCAGACCAACTACGGGGCGGCCAAGGCCGGGGTGGCCGCCTTCTCCGCCATCTGCGCCGAGGAGCTGGCCCGCTACGGCGTGCGCTCCAACTGCCTGGTCCCGGCCGCCCGCACCCGCCTCACCGAGGCCAGCCCCGGTCTCGGCGCCGTGGTCGCCGCCCCCGCCGGCGTGCGCTTCGACCCCTGGGACCCGGACCACGCTGCCCGCGTGGCCGCCTATCTCGCCACCGAGGTGTGCCCGTTCACGGGGGCGACGTTCCTGGTCCGGGGCGGCAACGTCGCCCTGCTGGAGCCCTGGCGCCTCGGTGCCGGCGTCGAGCGCGACGGGAGCTGGGAGGTCGACGAGCTCGCCGCCGAACTGGGCACGCTCGTCGCCGATGACGATCGCCGCCGGCCGTCACCGGCCTGAACGGAACCGAACCTCCCCGCGATGTTCCAGAGGAACCGCGTCTTGCGATAACGTGCCAAGGCAACGCTGACCGCCCGCTCCGCTGGGGGGGTCGCTGGACGCGGCGATCCCCAGCCGTCGCGATGAGGCGACCTCCCCAGCCGAACGGGTGGTCGGCGGCCACCGCACGATCGGGCGGCGACTCGCGTCAGCTACTCGGTGATGTCCTGGATGCGCTTGGCGGCTTCGAGGGCGGCGGGATCAACGACCCCGGACTGCATGGCCATGAGCTTGGACATGTCACCGACGACCTTGATCTTGCCGGCCATGAACGCCTGCATCCCCGCCTGGGGGTTGCCGTCGACGAAGATGGCCTTGGCCACGTCGTAGCCAACGGTGACGGTGAGCTGCGGGTCGTCGAGGTGGCCGATGTCCATGTCCATCTCGCCGCCGGTGGTGTCCATGTGGGCGTCGAGCTGCCCTTCGCCGAAGGGCACCTCGGTGATGACCAGGTTCATCTTCACGGTGTGGGGTGGGGCGCCGGCGCCGCCGGCCTCCTCGCGGAGCTTCCTCGCCTCCGCCACCCACTCGTCGCTCAGGAACGGGAACTTCGCCACCTTCGGTTGCCTCCGCACGTCGGTCGGGCTCGGACCGGCGACGCTACCCGACCCCGGGAAGGGCCCCGTGGCGGCGCCGCACGGCAACGTTTCGAGTAGACAACCGCCGTGCCCGCACCCCTGCTCCCCGACGCCGAGCCGTTCTCCGCCGACGGCGGGCCCCACGGCGCCCTCGTCCTGCACGGCATCACCGGCAACCCGTCCTCGATGAAGGGGGTCGCCCGCGCCCTTGCCGCCGCCGGCTTCGCCGTCGACTGCCCGCTCCTGCCCGGCCACGGCACCACCGTCGACGACCTGCTCGACGTGACGTGGGCCGACTGGTCCGCGGCCGCCGAGGACGCCCTCACCGCGCTGGCCGCCCGCCTCGACGAGGGCGGTCGCCTCGTCGTCGTCGGCCTGTCGATGGGCGGCACCCTCACCGCGTGGCTGGCCTCTCGCCATCCGACGCTCGCCGGCATCGCGCTGGTGAACCCGCTGGTCGAACCGGCCCCGGACCTGCGGGCGCTGGTCGCCGGGACGGTGGCCGACGGCACCGAGGTCTTCCCCAGCATCGGCTCCGACATCGCCAAACCGGCGGTGCTCGAGTCGACGTCGGAGGGCGGGACCCCCCTGCGGGCGCTGCTCACCCTGCTCGACGCCGTCGCCGATCTCCAGCCCGGCCTCGCCGCCATCACCTGCCCGGTGCTGCTGCTCTCCTCGGTCGAGGACCACGTGGTCCCGCCCTCCAACGGTGCCCACCTGGTGGCGACCGTCACCGCCCCCCTCGAGCGGGTGATGCTCGAGCGCAGCTACCACGTCGCCACCCTCGACTTCGACGCCGAGCTCATCGAGGAACGCGTCGTCGACTTCGCAGTCAACATGGTCGGCTCCGGGCGTCGCGGTTCATAAGGGTCGGCTCCGGGCGTCGCCTCGGCTAGGGCCTCGGCTCCTGCCTCCGCCTCGGTGGTCCTCCGGCGCGGTTGCGGGCGGCTGGCGCCGCCGTCGGGCTTCACCTGCGGACCGGTGCCCGCCCCGGCGCGACGCTGTCACGGCCATTGGGGCGAGCGGGGGCAGCCGCGGGCGGGCGGGCGCGTACGCTTGATCGGCGATGACTGCCGGCAGCGACCGTCCCGCGCTGACCCGGGACGAGGTGGCCCACGTGGCCCGCTTGGCCCGCCTCGAGCTGACCGACGCCGAGCTCGACCTGTTCACGGGCCAGTTGGCCAAGGTGCTCGACCACGCCGCCGACGTGGAGGCCCTCGACGTGGCCGACGTGGCGCCCACCGCCCACCCCTATGAGCTGGTGAACGTGTTGCGGGCCGACGAGCGCCGGCCCACCCTCGACCGCGACGAGGTGCTGGCCCAGGCCCCCGCCGTCGAGTCGAACCGGTTCCGGGTGCCGCCGGTCCTGGGCGAGGAGCCGTGACCGTGACCGAGACCGCCGCCGCCATCGCCGCCGGCGTGCGCGCCGGCGAGCGGTCGGCCCGGGCCGAGCTCGACGCCTGCCTCGAGCGGGTCGATGCTCGCGAGGCGGAGCTGCACGCCTTCAACCTGGTGCTGACCGACACCGCCCGCGCTGCCGCCGACGACATCGACGCCCGGGTCGCACGGGGCGAGGACCCGGGACCGCTGGCCGGCGTGCCCGTCGCCCTCAAGGACAACCTCTGCACCCGCGGGGTGCCCACCACCTGCTCGTCGCGCATCCTCGAGGGATGGCACCCGCCCTATGACGCCACCGTCGTCGAGCGCCTGCACGCCGCCGGGGCGGTGGTGGTGGGCAAGACCAACCTCGACGAGTTCGCCATGGGCTCGTCCACCGAGAACTCGGCGTTCGGGCCGACCCGCAACCCCCACGACCCCACCCGGGTGCCGGGCGGGTCGTCGGGGGGCAGCGCGGTGGCGGTGGCAGCCGGCTTCGCCCCGCTGGCCCTCGGCTCCGACACCGGCGGCTCGATCCGTCAACCGGCGGCGCTGTGCGGCGTGGTGGGGCTCAAGCCGACCTATGGGCTGGTGTCGCGCCACGGGCTGGTGGCGTTCGCCTCCAGCCTCGACCAGATCGGGCCGTTCGCCGCCACCGTGCACGACGCGGCGGTCGCCCTCGAGGTCATCGCCGGCCCCGATCCCCTCGACTCGACGTCGATACCTGGCCCCGCCGCCGCGCTGGTGGCCGGCCTCGACCGCGGGGTCGACGGGCTGCGGGTCGGCGTCATCAGCGAGCTGCTGGGCGAGGGGATCGACGCCGACGTCGCCGCCCGCACCCGGGCGGCGGCCGATGCCCTGGCTGCGGCCGGGGCGAAGGTCGAGGAGGTGTCGGTCCCCGCCGTCACCTTCGGTCTGTCGGCCTACTACCTCATCGCCGGTGCCGAGGCCTCGAGCAACCTGGCCCGCTACGACGGCATCCGCTACGGCCTGCGCGTCGACGGCCCCACCGCCGGCGACGTGCACGACCGCAGCCGCACCGCCGGCTTCGGCGCCGAGGTCAAGCGCCGCATCATGCTCGGCACCTACGCCCTGTCGGCGGGCTACTACGACGCCTACTACGGCAAGGCCCAGC
>JBBJOU010000248.1:0-4104 GCA_037724305.1 Acidimicrobiales bacterium | reverse complement strand
CCATGCTCGTCTGGCTCGACCTCGAGATGACCGGTCTCGACCCCGATCGCCACGTCATCGTCGAGATCGCCACCATCGTCACCGACGACCAGCTCGAGGTGGTGGCCGAGGGGCCCGACCTCGTCGTCCACCAGCCGCCCGAGGCGCTGGCGGCCATGGACGACGTCGTACGGAAGATGCACACCAGCTCGGGCCTGCTGCCCCTCATCGGCGCATCAACCGTCGACCTGGCCGAGGCGGGCCGCCAGACCCTCGCGTTCGTCCGCCACCACGTGCCCGAGCCCCGGACCGTACCGTTGTGCGGCAACTCCATCGGCACCGACCGACGATTCCTCGCCAAGTACCTGCTCGAGCTCGAGGACCACCTGCACTACCGCTCGGTGGACGTGTCGACCATCAAGGAGCTGGCCCGGCGGTGGTACCCCACCGCCCTCGCCGGCCGCACCGAGAAGGACTCGCGCCACCGCGCCCTCGACGACATCCGCGAGTCGATCGCCGAGCTGCGCGGCTACCGCTACACCGTCTTCCGGCCCCTCGCCTGAGGCACGGCTCCGGTTCGTCAGGCAGTGTCGCGGAGGTCGGTGGAGATGTCGCGGCCCTTCCAGCGCACGGTGCGGCGCACCGTCGTGCGCACCGCGGAGCGGACGAAGACGAACAGGAACCCGACCACGAGCACGGGGAAGAACAACGGTGTCGTCGAGCCGAAGCGGCCGATGCGGCGCAGCATCCACGCCACCTGGGCGGCGCAGGCGGCGTAGACGGCGAGGGCGAAGCCGGGGCCGCCCCCGGGGCCCGTCCCGGTGGTGACGAGTCGGAGCAGCCACCACGACGCCTGGATGAGCACCGACAGCCAGGCGACGACCAGCACCACGGTGGTCCGACGGGTGGCGTCGGCGCCGCCGGCCAGGTTCTTGGTCCACCCCTCGAGCAGCTGGCGCAGGCCGCTCGGGTACATGCGGTAGTGCACCGACCCCCGGCCGCCGAGGAGGGTCACCGGGAGGCCGGCGGCGGTGAAGCGTTGGGCGAGGGCGACGTCCTCGAGCACCGAGAGCGACACGGCGGCGTGCCCCCCCACCGCCTCGTAGTCACGACGGCGCAGGAACAGGCACGGGCCGAAGGCGCCCCGGGGCGGGCGTCGCCCCGCGACCGGGGTGCACGCCTCGGTGCCCATGACGGCGACCACGTTGAGCAGCGCCGAGAGCCGCTCGTAGGGCCGAACGGTGACGTGGTAGGGCGCCAGGGAGAGCAACCCACCCCGGATGGCGTGCTCGGCGGCCAGGCGGTCGAGGGCGCCGGGGCGCACCTCGACGTCGGCGTCGAAGAACACCAGCGTCGGGTTGGCGGCAGCGTCGACGCCGGCCCGGCACGCCCACGCCTTGCCGGTCCACCCCGGCGCCAGCGGCGGCGCCATCAGCACCCGGGCGCCGGCGGCGCCGGCGAGGGCGCCGGTGCCGTCGGTGGAGTGGTCGTCGACGACCAGCAGCTCGTCGCCGGGACGCAGCTCCGGGGTCAGCGATGCCAGCAGGGTGGGCAGCGACGCCGCCTCGTCGCGAGCCGGCACGACGATCGACAGCGGCGGACGGGTCCCGCGCGCTCCGCTCGACGATCGGAGGCGGGGAACGCGCCACAACAACCAGCACCCGGCCAGGAGCCGGAGCACGACCGAAGCGGTTTCGAGGAGCGGCATGGCGTCGCCGGCGGACGCTACCCGCACGCGTCGTCGCCGGCTTCCGCGAATTCTCCGGTAATTCCGTTGACGAGCACCGCCCGCCCGTGGTGGAGTGCGTCCGACCCCCGGTGGCTCATCCGAGCCGCCCCGACCGAGGAGCACCGCCCATGACGACGCTCGCAGGCATCCCGCAGGCCACCGTGCCCGCCGCTGCCGCGCGCGCCCTCGGCGTGTACGGCACCTCGACGGGTACCACCGCCTGGGGCTGGTCGGCCACCACCGCCGGCGTCGAAGCGCACCCGTGCGCCCCGATGTCGAAGGCCCGGACCTCGAAGGCACCGACCGTCCGGCCCTGCACCTCGCTCGGTATGAGCCACACGGCCATCCGACTGTTCGACGTGGCGAACCACCCCGCCCGACGGCCCCCTGGGACCTCGTAGCTGCACCCCAGCAACGAGGAACGCTCCAGAGGCCGCCGGGATCCCCCGGCGGCCTTCTCGCTTTTTCGGCCCCCGGTCCCCGCACCACCCGCACACCCGAAGCACGAGCAGAGCGAAGAGGAGGGGGACGACGATGTTCGCCCCGCAGGACACTCAGGACCGCCTACCTGGCAGCCCGGTCGCGGCCGCCGCCACCGACGACCTCGACCTCACCGTCGCCGCCGGTGCCCTCACCGGTCCCGCCAGCTGGTGGGCCGACGCTCGCTGCCGCGACGGTGGCGCCCCGCTGACCCGGCTGTTCTTCAGCGAGGAGCTGCAGGACATCGCGGCCGCCAAGCGCATCTGCGCCCAGTGCCCGGTGCTGGCTGTCTGCCTCGAGGGGGCCATCGACCGCCGGGAGCCGTGGGGCGTGTGGGGGGGCCAGCTGTTCCTGAACGGCAAGGCCCTGGCCGGCAAGCGCCGGCGGGGGCGGCCGCCCAAGGACCCCCGGCCCGAGGACCAGCTTCCCGACATCCCCGTCCCCGAGCACCTCGTGGCCCGCCTCGAGATCCGCACGGCGTGACCCGCCCCTGACTGTCCGCTGCGCCCGGCGTAGCGGTACGGTCGGGGCGTGTCGCGCCCGTCCCGTCGCTGTCGCACGCTGCTCGTCGGCGTGGCAACGGTCGTACTGGCCGCCGGGTGCGCCGACGGCGGTGGCGCCGACGGATCGGTGGCCCTCGGCGACGCCGACGCCGCCGTCGGCATGCCCCTCGAACGTCTCGACGGCGACGGCACCATCCGCCTCGCCGACTACGCGGGCCAGCCGCTGGTGGTGAACTTCTTCGCCGAGACGTGCGCACCGTGCGTCGACGAGATGCCCGCCTTCGAACGGGTCAAGCAGGCGGCCGCCGGGGAGGTCACCTTCCTCGGCGTCAGCACCCAGGAGTCGGTCGAGGCCGGCCGCGACCTCGTCGAGCGCACCGGCGTCACCTGGGACCTCGTCCGCGACCCGCAGGGCGAGTTCATCCGCGCCGTCGAGGGCGTGGGCCTCCCCACCACGCTGCTGGTCGGGCCCGACGGCGACATCGTGGCCCGCCGCACCGGCGGCCTCGACGAGGGTGAGCTCACCGCCCTCCTGGCCGACGAGCTCGGCATCACCGTCGGGTCGAGCCCGTGATCGACGCGCCGCTGGCCCTCGCCTTCACCGCCGGCCTCGTCGGGGTGGTGAACCCGTGCGGCTTCGCCCTGCTGCCGGCCTACCTATCGTTCTTCGTCGGCGCCGACGCCACCGAGCACGAGACCGCCCGCCACTCGCTGCGGCGCGGGCTGAGCAGTGGCCTCGCCGTCTCGGCCGGCTTCGCCGGGACCTTCGTCGTGCTCGGCTCGATCGGCCAGCAGGCCCTGGGGCGGGCGCAGGACATCGGGCCCAAGGTGTCGATCGTGGTGGGCGTCGTCCTCATCGTCATGGGGATCGCCTTCCTGCGGGGCTGGCAGCCCAAGCTCGCCGGCGTGCGCTTGGAGAAGGGCGGCCGCGACCGCACCTTCCGGTCGATGGCGCTGTTCGGCGTCAGCTACGCCGTCACCTCGATCGGCTGCGCCATCACCCCGTTCCTCATCTACGCCGGCTCCACCGCCAACGCCAACCTGATGTCGCAGGTGGCGGCCAGCGGCGCCTACGCCCTCGGCGCCGGGCTGTTGCTCACGTCGTTGTCGGTGTCGCTGGCCGTGGCCCGCCGGAGCCTCGTCGCCCGGGTGCGTTCGGTGCTGCCCCACGTGCAGCGCATCTCGGGCGCCCTCCTGGTGTGCACCGGCGCCTACGTCGCCTACTACGGCTGGTTCGAGATCCGCCAGGGATCCGGCGCGTCGAGCGGCAACGCCCTCGTCGAGCGGGTGTGGGACCTGTCGTTCGCCGCCCAGGACCGCATCGCCACGACCGGCGCCGTCACCATCGGGCTGGCCCTCGCCGCCGTGGTGGGCATCGCCGTCGGCGTCGCCTACGGCCGCGGTCGCAGCCGG
>JBBJOU010000247.1:0-4111 GCA_037724305.1 Acidimicrobiales bacterium | reverse complement strand
CGGTGCGAGGATCGCGAGATGCCCCGGTCGCGCCTGTTCGTCAACCACCGCACCCGTCCGCTACCGGCCGGCGTCGGCCCGGGGCCGGAGGTCCGGGCCTTCCACCGGCGCCTGCCGGGCTACGCCGCCACGCCGGTGCACGACCTGCCCGCCCTGGCCGCCGGGCTCGGGCTCGGCCGGGTGCTGGCCAAGGACGAGTCGAGCCGGATGGGCCTGCCCGCCTACAAGATCCTCGGCGCGTCGTGGGCCGCCTACGGCGCGCTCGTCGACCGCCTCGGCGTGGGCGAGGAGCCCGTGTGGGGCTCGACCGAGGAGCTGGCGGCGGTGGTGGCCGGTCTCGGCCCGCTGCGCCTGGCCGCCGCCACCGACGGCAACCACGGCCGTGCCGTTGCCCGCATGGCCCGCCTCCTCGGCCTCGACGCCACCATCCTCGTCCCCGAGGGCACCGCCGATGCCCGCATCGAGGCCATCGCGTCCGAGGGCGCCGTCGTCGAGGTGGTCGAGGGCACCTACGACGATGCCGTCGCCGCCTCGGCCGCCCTCGCCGACGACCGGACGCTCGTCGTGTCGGACACCTCGTGGCCCGGCTACACCGAGGCCCCACGGCGGGTGATCGAGGGGTACGCCACCATCTTCGCCGAGCTCGACGAACAACTCGACGGCGGGCTCGGCGCCATCGACGTCATCGTGGTCCCGGTCGGGGTCGGCGCCCTCGCCGCCGCGGTGGCGGCGTCGACCAAGGCCGGTGTGGCGCCGGGCGACGGCCCCCTGCTCATCGCGGTCGAGCCCGAGAGCGCGGCCTGCGTCATGGCCGCCGTCGAGACCGGCCACGTGGTCGAGGTCCCCGGCCCCCACCGCTCGATCATGGCCGGCCTGAACTGCGGCCTGGCGTCCCCGCTGGCGCTGCCCACGGTGATCGCCGCCTACGACGCGTTCGTCGCCATCGACGACGACCGTTGTGCCGACGCCGTGCGTTCCCTCGCCGCCGCCGGCCTCGACGTGGGCGAGTCGGGGGCGGCCTCGCTCGCCGGCCTGACCGCCGTGCTCGAGGAGCACCGCGACGCGCTGCCCATCCCCGAGACGGCAACGGCCCTGGTGCTCTGCACCGAGGGCGTCACCGACCCGGTGAACTTCGAGCGCATCGTCGGCCCCCCACCGCACGCTCCCTGAGGGGCCGAAGGCCGACCGCGCTCGGTGCCACGCGCTGCCGCCCCCGAGCGGAGCCTGCGGAGCGAGGCATGTCACAGTCGCGCGTGCCTGACGTTCGGGCCGCGACGTTCGGGGCCGCGGCCCCATCGATCAGGCAGGCGGTACCACGCCGCGGCGCTCGACGATGAGGCCGTACTGGTCGGGCTGGCGGTGGGCAGCAAGGTCGAAGACCGAGGTGGCGTAGGAGCGGCACAGGTCGAGGTCGCAGACGGCGACGGTGAGCTCGTCGCCGAGGGTCGTGCAGCGGGCGACGATGGCGCCGGACGGGGCGATGATGGCGCTGCCGCCGATGTGGTCGACACCCTCCTCGGTCCCGGCCTTGGCCACCCCGACCACGAAGGTGGCGTTCTGGTAGGCGCCGGCCTGCATCACCAGGTGGTTGTGGAAGTCGCCGAACTGGTCGTGCTCGGGGGCGGGCGGGTTGTGGACCGGCGTGTTGTAGCCGATGCACACCAGCTCGACGCCCTGGAGACCGAGCATCCGGTAGGCCTCGGGCCAGCGGCGGTCGTTGCAGAGCAGCATGCCGACGATCCCGGCGAACGGCGTGCGGTAGGCGGGGAAGCCGAGATCGCCCACCTCGAAGTAGCGCTTCTCGAGGTGCTGGAAGGCCCGCCACGGCTCGTGGTCGCGGTGGCCGGGGAGGTGGATCTTGCGGTAGCGGCCCACCTCGACGCCGTCGGGGCCGACCAGGATGCTCGTGTTGAACCGGCGCCCCTCTGGTGTCTTCTCGGCAACGCCGAGCACGAAGCCGACGCCGAGGCGGGCGGCCTCGTCCCACAGCGGCTTCGTCACGGGACCCGGGAGCTCGGTCTCGTACCACGCGTCGAGCTCGGCCGGGTCGGTGATCCACCACCGCGGGAAGAACGTGGTGAGGGCCAGCTCGGGGAACACCACCAGCTCGACGCCGAGCCCGGCCGCCCGGCGGAGCAGCGCGATCAGGCGCTCGACGACGTCGGCCCGGGTGTGATCACGCTGCACGGGGCCGAGCTGTCCGGCGCCCACCACGACCTCGCGGCCCATTGCGCTACGCCCCCGCTCCCACCGGCGGGCCGGCGGCGATGCCGGCCAGGCCGACCAGGACGTGGAGGAGCACGTCGGCGCCGGCGACGAGCTGGTCGGGGTCGGTGTGCTCGGCCGGGTTGTGGCTGATCCCCGCCCGGCTGGGGACGAACACCATCCCGGCGGGACACACCCGGGCCAGCATCTGGGCATCGTGGCCGGCGCCCGAGGGCAGGCGCATGGTGGTCGACCCGAGGGCCCGGGCGGTGGCCTCGACGAGGGCGACGACGTCAGGGTCGAAGGTGACCGGGGCGAAGCGGGCGAGCGGGCGCCAGCGGGCGGTGACCCCCTCGGCGGCGGCGAGGGCCTCGACCTCGGCGGCGACGAGGCGCTCGGCCTCGGCCAGCACGTCGTCGTCGGTGCTGCGCAGGTCGACGGTCATCGTCGCCGTGGCGGCCACCACGTTGACGAGGTCGGGGTGCAGACGCAGCGACCCGACCGTGCCGACCATGCTGCTGTTCGGGGGCCCCTTCCCCTGCGAACTGGCGCCCCCCAGCACGGTGGCGATGCGGCGCACGGCGACGGCCACCTGGGCCCCCACCAGGCCGGCGTCGTGGCGCAGGCGCAGGGGCGTGGTGCCGGCGTGGTTGGACTCACCGGTCAGGGTCAGCTCCCGCCAGCTGATGCCCTGGACGCCGGTGACCACGCCGATGGCCACCCCCGCCTCCTCGAGAACCGGGCCCTGTTCGATGTGGAGCTCGACGAAGGCATGGGGCGCGGGGCCGGGGACGGGCACCTCCCCCGCCCACCCGATGCGGGCCAGCTCGGCGCCGAAGGTGGTGCCGTCGATGCCCAGCGCGGCGTCGGCCTCCTCCAGGGTGATGCCGCCGGCGTAGGCGAGGCTGCCGAGCATGTCGGGCGGGAAGCGGGCGCCCTCCTCGTTGCTGAAGAAGGCCACCGCCAGCGGGCGCCGGGTGCGGATACCGGCGTCGTCGAGCGTGCGCAGCACCTCGAGCCCGGCGAGCACGCCGAGGGTCCCGTCGTAGCGGCCGCCGGTGCGGACCGTGTCGATGTGGCTGCCGGTCATCACCGCAGGGCCGGCCTCGGTGCCGTCGCGCACGCCGACGACGTTGCCGACCCGGTCGATGCGCACGTCGAGGCCGAGCTCGCGCATCCAACCGACCACCAGCTCCCGCCCGCCGGCGTCGTCGTCGGTGCAGGCCAGGCGACAGTTCCCGCCGTCGCCGGTGTCACCCACCGCGGCGAGGGCGGCGAGCCGGTCGAGCAGGCGGGCGCCGTCGACGCCCAGATCGTCGGGGAGCGGGAGACCGCCCGTGGTCGCGAGCGCGGGCCCGGCGCCGCGGCCCGGCGTGGGCGTCGTTCCCGCAGTCGGTCGTTGCACCGTCCCAGTGTGAACCCTGCGCCGGGGA
Source organism: Acidimicrobiales bacterium (assembly GCA_037724305.1). Classification (GTDB taxonomy): domain Bacteria; phylum Actinomycetota; class Acidimicrobiia; order Acidimicrobiales; family JACDCH01; genus JBBJOU01. The sequence continues at coordinate 473 of JBBJOU010000247.1, read as the reverse complement.
CGCGCACACCGCCCACCCACGTCGGTGGCCGCTTCGCCAACCTCGCTCCCGCCGCCTAGCGTCGTCGCCGTGGTCGAGGCGATTCCCAGCGGCGCGGTACCGACGGGCGAACGGACACCAGCCGACCGGTTCATGCGCCGCGCCCTGCGGGTCGAGGGCCCGCCGCAGCGCGGCGCCATCTTCGGCGCGCGCGACGCCATGAGCCGCTCGCTCCTCGTGTCGGCGCTGCGCTGCATCCTCACCTACCTGGTCATCCCCGTGGCCGTGCCGGCAATCGGCGTGCTCGACGTGGTGGCGGCACCGCTGAGCATCGCCCTGTGCCTGCTCGCCGGGTTCATGAGCGTCCGCAGCGTCCGGCGCTTCTTCGTCGCCGACCACCCCAAGCGCTGGGCCTACACCACCTTCGCCGCTGCGGTCATGGTCTTCCTCACGGTCGCCGTCGTCGCCGACATCGCCACCATCGCCGGCTGAGC
>JBBJOU010000246.1:0-4127 GCA_037724305.1 Acidimicrobiales bacterium | reverse complement strand
AGGCTCTCGGTGATCTGGATCATCGCCGGGCCCAGGACGATGACGAACAGCGACGGGAAGATGCAGAAGACCATGGGGAGGAGCATCTTCACCGGAGCCTTCTGGGCCTTCTCCTCGGCGATCTGGCGCCGGAAGATGCGCATCTCGTCGGCTTGGAGGCGCAGCACCCGACCGATGGACACACCGAAGGTGTCGGCCTGGATGATGGCCATCACGAAGGAGCGGATCTCGGGGATCCCGCAACGCGTCTCCATGGCCCGCATGGCGTCGCTGCGATTGGCGCCCGCCCGGGTCTCACCGAGCATGCGGGAGAACTCCTCGGACAACGGGCCGGGCACGGCTTCGACGGTGCGGTCGACGGCCTGCTCGAAGCCGAGTCCCGCTTCGACACTGATGGTGAGGAGGTCGAGGACGTCGGGCAGCTTGCGTCGGATGGCGGTCTGGCGGGCCTCCACCTTGCGCTTGAGCGACGAGTCAGGGCCCTTGACGAGGGCGACGCCCACGAGGCCGATGGCACCGAGGCGGGCCAGACCACCGACGGGGACGTACTTCGCCACCAGGAACATGGCGATCGGCGCAACCACGAAGGTGGCCACGCGGATGGCGAGGAAGCGGTCGAGCGCCTCCTGGCCGCCGTCGCCGGTCTGGGTCAACTTGGCCCGGACCTTGGTCACGTAGCCGGCCGGCGTCAGCCGCTGACCGATGGAGGTGATGCCGCGGAGGGCGGGCAGCAGGGCGCGTTCTCGCAGGGGGTTGAGCATCTCCCGGTCGCGCACGACCTCGATCTCGTAGTCGTTCAGTTGGCGCAGCGAACCACGAACAGTCGCCCGCTCCTCGAGCTGGCTGCCGATGAGAAAGATGACCACTGCGACCACCCCCCCGATGCCCATCGCCGCCATGACCCCGGACTCGATCGCCAGCACGGACATCCTCAGACCTCGATCTTCATCATTTTGCTCATCCACAGGAACCCGCCGCCGGCCAGCAGCACGCCGCCGATCAGCATGATCCGGCCGATGGGGTTGGTGAACAGGAGCCCGATGTAGTCGGGGTTCAGGCGGAACATGGTGACGGCGATGCCCGGCGTGAGTAGGCCGAGGACCACGGCCGACATCTTCCCCTCGGCCGTGAGCGTCTTGACCTCGCGGCGGAGGCGCTCGCGTTCGGTCATGGTCTCGCCGACGGTGAGGAGGAGCTCGGACAGGTTGCCGCCGACCTCGCGCTGGATGCCGATGGCCATGACTGCCCAGGCGAAGTCCGCCGAATCCATGCGCTCGGCGACGGCGTCGAGCGCCGCCTCGAGGGGCCGGCCCAGGCGGGCCTCGGTGACGACCTTTCGCAGCTCGCGGCCGATGGGGTCGGGAGCCTCGGTGGAGACCGCCTCGACGCCCTGCATGAGCGAGTAGCCCGCCCGGAGCGTGCTCGAGAGGAGTTGGAGCATGTCCGGCAACTGGCTCTCGAACTTGCGTTGCTTGCGGGCGGCAAGGTAGTTCACGACGGCGGCGGGCAGCAGCGCGAACACCAGGCCGACGCCGAGGCCCAACAGCAGGCTGCCCAGGGCGAAGAACCCGCCGACGACGGCGATCACCACGGCGACACCCCAGAAGAAGATCGCCTCGCCCGCCCGCAACGGCACGTCGGCGCGCTCGAGGCGGCGCTCGACGGTGACGAGGAACCCACGCTTGGTGGCGAAGGCCTCGGTGGCGGCGACGGCGCGCTGGACGATCGCAGTGGTGGCGAACCCGCCCGAGTCGGCGTCGTCTTCGCCTTCGACCGACTCGTCGTAGGGGCGCATGGCCCGGGACAGGCCGTCCTCGCGCCGGGAGAACGTGGCGCCGATGGCGACGGCGGCGATGGTCACCGCCAAGGCGATGGCACCGATGGCGCCCCACTTGGCGGCGTCGCTCCGCAGGGCGTCGGGCCCGGCGGGCTGCGGGGCGTCGACCGGCTGGAGCCGGATCGGGCCCACCATGGTCGAGCCGAGGAGGTAGCGGGCCTCGGTGGCGGTCTCGCCCACCGAGAGCGTCAGGTCTGCCATCCCTCCCTCGGCGTCGGGCTCGTAGGAGAAGGTCGCCAGGCGTCCGAGGTCGCGGCCGATCGACGCGGTGGCGTCGACGAGCTCGGCGGAGGCGTCGACGGCGGCGACGCGACCACCGGTGGCCGAGGCGAGGGCGGTGAAGCCGGCCTCGTCGAAGCTGCCCCCACGAGCGCCCGCCACGTAGAGCGGGGCGCCCACCTGGGCGAGCGTGGCCCGGGCGGCGTCCTGGCCGGTCGTGTCGGCGACGACGCCATCGGTGACGAGCACGACGGCGACGGGCCGCCCCTCGGCGCTCGCCGTACGGAGGCCTTCGGCGGCTTCGACCACACCGGCCAGCAGGGCGCCGTCGCCGGCGCTGGTGGCCGTCGCCAGCTCGCTCGTGACTCGGCCCCGGTCGGCGGTCCGTCCCACCGCCCGCTCGGCGGCATCGCCGGCCAGCACGAGGCTGACCTCGGTGCCGGCCGGCAGGCCGGCGAGAAGGTCCGCCACCGCCGCCCGGCTGGCGTCGAGCACGCCGCCGTCGGTGGAGGCGGAGGTGTCGACGACGATGGCCACGACATCGCCTCCGACGGCGCCGGGCACGGGCTCGACCTCGATGGAGCGCCCGCCGTCGAGGACCTCGAGGTCGCTGAGGTCGCCGGGGTCGCCGGACCACGAGAAGGTGACCTGGACCGCCGATGGGTCGGTGGCGTCGACCGCCCGCACGACGAGGCGGTCGCCGCCCTCCTGGGCGTCGGCGGCGTGGGCGGCGCCGACCAGGACGGCGAACCCGCCGAGGGACATGCCCAGCAGCGCGGCCGCCAACGAGATGAAGCCGGCGCGCCACCGGACCGGAGTGCTGGCCGCGGTCGCGACCGTCATCGCCCGGCTCGACGCTGGAAGCCCTCGGGCTGGAACACCTCGGGGCCGAGACGCACGCCGTAGTCGGCGAGCTTCTCGGCGAACTTGGGGCGCACACCGGTGGCCTTGAGATGGCCCTTGAACGAGCCGTGCTCGTCGACGCCCATGCCGAAGTCGAAGAGGAACACGTCCTGGAGGGTGATGACGTCGCCCTCCATGCCCTGCACCTCGGTGATGTGGGTGATGCGACGGGTGCCGTCGCGCAAGCGGGACAGGTGGATGACCACGTCGAGGGCCGAAGCGACCTGCTCGCGGATGGCCCGGATCGGAAGGTCGAAGCCCGACATCAGGGTCATCGTCTCGATGCGGGACAGGGTGTCACGGGGGCTGTTGGAGTGGACCGTGGTGATCGAGCCGTCGTGGCCCGTGTTCATCGCTTGGAGCATGTCGAGGGTCTCGCCGGCACGGCACTCCCCGACCACCACCCGGTCGGGGCGCATGCGCAGCGCGTTGCGCACGAGGTCGCGGATGGTGACCTGACCCTTGCCCTCGATGTTCGGCGGGCGGGCCTCCATCGCCAGCACGTGCTCCTGGTTGAGCTGGAGCTCCTTGGCGTCCTCGATGGTGACGATGCGCTCGTCGGGCGGGATGAAGCTCGAGAGCACGTTGAGCGTCGTGGTCTTGCCGGTACCGGTACCGCCGGAGACGATGATGTTGAGCCGCCCCTGGACGCACGCCTGGATGAACCGGGCGCCGGCTGCGTTCAGGGTGCCGAAGCGGATCAGGTCCTCGATCTTGTACGGGTCCTTGGAGAACTTCCGGATGGTGAGGAACGGACCGCCGACCGAGATCGGGTGGATGACGGCGTTGACACGGGAGCCGTCGGGCAGGCGGGCGTCGACCATGGGGGAGGCCTCGTCGACCCGACGCCCGACCTGGCTCACGATCTTGTCGATGATGCGCCGCAGGTGGGTGTCGTCGACGAAGCTCGCCGTCGTCTTCTCGATGCGGCCCTTGCGTTCCACGAACACCGAGTCCGGCCCGTTGACCATGACCTCGGTGACGTCCTCGTCGTTGAGGAGCCGATCGATGGGGCCGTAGCCGAGGATGTCGTCGGAGACGTCCTGGATGAGCGACGCCTTGTCGGCGGCCGAGAGCGGTGACCGCTCCTGGGCCAGCGCGCCCTGGAGGGCCTCGTGCACCCGCCGGCGGAGGTCGTCCTCGCCGAGGCGCTTGTCGTAGAGGACGG
>JBBJOU010000245.1:0-4142 GCA_037724305.1 Acidimicrobiales bacterium | reverse complement strand
CTGTGGCAGCAGCGCCAGAAGGCGGCAGACCTCCTGGCGGTGGCGGCCAAGCACCCCAGCTTCCCGATCCTGTTGGAGGCCACCCGCGAGTGCTGCAACGACGTTTTCGACCTTCCGGCGCTGCGCGGCCTGCTGCGCGACCTGCGGTCGCGCCAGGTCCGGGTGGTGGCGGTCGACACGCAGTCGGCGTCGCCCATGGCGGCGTCGTTGATGTTCGGCTGGGTGGCCGTCTACATGTACGAGGGCGACGCTCCGCTCGCCGAACGTCGCGCTGCCGCGCTGGCGCTCGATCGAGACCTGTTGCGGGAGCTGCTCGGTGCCGAGGAGCTGCGGGACCTGCTCGATCCTGCTGTGTTGGCCGACCTGGAGGACGAGCTCCAGCACCTGTCCGAGGGTCGACGGGCACGCGACGCCGACGAGGTCCACGACCTCCTCCGCATCCTCGGACCGCTCACCGTGGAGGAGGTGGCGGCGCGCGGCGTCGACGAACTGCGGCCGTCAATCAAGGTCGCGCTCGAGTCGCTGGCCGGCGAGAAGCGGGCCATCACCGTGGGCATCGCCGGCGAGGAGCGGTGGGCGGCGGCCGAGGACGCTGGTCGCCTGCGCGACGCACTCGGCTGCAACGTGCCCATGGGCCTGCCCGGCGCGTACACCGACTCCGTCGATGCTCCGCTGGAGGGGCTCGTCGTCCGTCACGGCCGCACCCACGGCCCGTTCGTGGCCCGGGAGGTAGCCGGCCGGTTGGGCGTGGGGGTGGACCGGGTCCGGCCCGTGCTGGACGCACTGGTGGCCTCCGGCGGGCTGGTGCGGGGTGAGTTCCGTCCCGGCGGAGCCGAGCGGGAGTGGTGTGACCCTGAGGTGCTGCGCCAGCTCCGTCGACGCTCGTTGGCGGTGCTGCGCGCCGAGGTGGAGCCCGTCGACGGCGCCGCCCTCGGCCGTTTCCTTCCGGCCTGGCAGGGCGTCGGTCTGCCCCGTCGGGGGCCCGACGCACTGGTCGAGGCCATCGGCGTGCTGGCCGGGGCGTCCATACCCGCCTCGGTCCTGGAGACCGACGTGTTGCCGGCCCGCATGCACACCTACCAGCGGGCAGACCTCGACGCCCTCTGCACGGCCGGGGAGCTCGTGTGGGTCGGCGCCGGTCCGCTCGGTTCCGGCGACGGGAGGGTCCGCCTCGTGTTCCGCGACCAAGTCGACGTGCTCGTGCCCGAGGCACACGAGGACGAGGCCCCCCAAGGCCCCACCCACGACGCGCTACGCGCCCACCTTGCCGCCCGGGGGGCCTCCTTCTGGGACGACCTGGTCCGGGCTGCTGCCGCCGCCGAGGCCGACTACGACGAGCCCACCGTGCTGGCCGCCCTCTGGGACCTGGTGTGGGCCGGCGAGGTCACCAACGACTCGCTCGCTCCGCTGCGATCGTTCGTGGCCGGCGCCACCAGCAAGCGGTCCGGCGCCGCCGCCAAGCGGGCCGGCCAGCGGGCTCGCCCTCGTCCTGGACGGCTTTCACGGCTCGGACCCCCGGCCGGCGCCGGCCGGTGGTCACTGGTTGCTCCCTTGCGCACCCCGCTGCCCGGCCAGGCCGCGCCCACGCCCACCGAGGTCGCCCACGCCCGCGCCACGCAGCTGCTCGAGCGCTACGGCGTCCTCACCCGGGAAGCAGCCTTGGGGGAGGGCATCGAAGGCGGCTTCGCAGGCGTGTACCCCGTCCTCAAGGCGCTGGAGGAGCGGGGCGCCGTTCGCCGGGGCTACTTCGTGGCCGGTCTCGGCGCCGCCCAGTTCGCGCTGCCCGGGGCGGTCGACCGGTTGCGATCGGCCCGCGAGGCCCGCCGCACCGACGCCCTCGGCGGGCGCGACGGCCGCGGCGGAACAGACCACGACGACGTGGTGGTCCTGGCGGCCACCGATCCCGCCCAGCCCTACGGCGCCTCGCTCCCATGGCCGCCCACCGACGGCCGTCCGGCCCGGGCCGCAGGCGCATTGGTGGTGCTGGTCGACGGTGAGGCCGCGGTCTACCTCGAGCGAGGCGGCCGCAGCCTGCTCACGTTCCCCGCCGCCCTGGTCGATCCGCGCTGGTCCGGCGCCCTCGCTCACGTGGTCGCCTCGGGGCGGCGTCGCTCGCTCACCCTGGCCCGCATCGACGGCGCTCCCGCCCGCGAGTCGAGCCACGCCGACACCATCCGGGCCGCAGGCTTCGCCGACGGCTACAAAGGCCTCGTCCTCCGCTCCCGCTGACCCTCGGTAGCGTTTCGACGTGCCCGACGACGACGTCCGCTTCCGCGTTGAGCAGGTGCCGGTGGGGGCCACGGTCGGGCTGCGAAACCGCGTGCTGCGCCCGGGAGCGACCGACTCGAACGCGTGGCTGGCGCTCGATGTCGTCGGGTCGGCGACCTTCGCTGCGTACGAGGCCGACAGGATGCCCGACCCGGAGCCGATCGCCACGGTGACCGTCCAGCCCGAGCCGTGCCCGTGGCGACCGGAAGCGCAGACGCCGTGGCGACTTCGGGGCATGGCCACCGCGGACCAGTGGAGGGGCAAGGGCGTCGGCCGCTGTGCCCTCGACGTCGCGATCGGCTACGTCGCTCGCCAGGGTGCCGAGCTGTTGTGGTGCAACTCGCGCGTCGGCGCCGTCGCCTTCTACGAGCGGGCCGGGTTCGTCGTCGAGGGAGACGAGTTCGAGGTCGCCGGCATCGGACCGCACCGCCCGATGGCCCGGGTTCTTAAAGCGTAACTTGACGCTTATGTAAGTCACATGTTACTAATTGGCCATGGAGGCGTTAGCGGTACTTGCCGATCCGATCCGTCGGCGCATCGTGGAATTGCTGGTGGACGGCGAGGTGGGCGCCGGGGAACTGTCCGACGAGTTCCCGGTCAGTCGGCCGGCGGTGAGCCGGCACCTACGGGTGTTGCGCGAGGCCGGGCTTGTCCACGCCCGCGTAGACGGCCAGCGCCGCGTGTACTCGCTCGATCCCAGCCCGCTCGCCGAGCTCGACCTATGGCTCGAGCCCTACCGGCGGTTGTGGGCGCAACGCCTTGACGCCCTCGACACCGAGCTCCAGCGGGGCCGCGACAACAGGAGGACCACGACATGACGGTGACCACCCAGCGCGGCCAGGTGCTGCGCGACCCCCACGGGATGCGGCTGGAGTTCACCCGGACGTACCGCGAACCGATCGAGGAGGTGTGGTCGGCGATCACCGAACCGGATCGCACCGCCCGCTGGTTCGGCACCTGGACCGGCGATCCCCGTTCGGGATCGGTCGAGCTGGTGATGACCGAGGACGAGGGAGCCACCCCGCAGACGGTCACGATCCTGGAGTGCGCGGCGCCGACCTCTCTCGTTGTCGACCTGCCCAGTCCCGACGGCATCTGGCGGCTATCGGTCTCGCTCCGAGCCGACGACGGGGTGACCACCCTGGTGTTCGTACATCGCATGGCCGAGCCCTACGACGCCACCGGCATCGGCCCCGGCTGGCACTACTACCTCGATCGCATGGAGGCCGTAGTGGCCGAGACCGACGTGCCCGACCAGTTCGATGACTACTTCCCGCCGCTGAGCGACGCCTACGGCCTCCCGGGTTGAGCGCCGGCGTTGCCGTCGCACGGGAAGGCGGAGGCACCGGGCGCGCCGCCCCTTGTTGCGAGCAGGCGGATCAGCTCGCCGGCAGGATGAGGTGGAGGTCGCCGAACTCGTGCCAGCGGTAGCCGGCGGTGACGGCCCGCTCGTAGGCCAAGGCGAGGGCGGGACGGCCGGCGACGGCCTCGAGCATGCGCAGGTGCGATGACCGCGGCTCGTGCCAGCCGGTGATCAGGCCGTCCACCAGAACCGGCGGCTCGGCCGGGGAGATCACCCGGTCGGTCCAGCCCGAGGCGGGTCTCGGGTGGCCGCCGGCATCGACGCCGGTCTCGAGGGCCCGCACCGCGGTGGTGCCGAGGGCGATGACCCGTCCGCCGTGGCGGTGGGTGTCGGCCACCCGTTGGGCCGTGGTCGCAGGGACGTCGAAGCGCTCTGGGTACGGGTCCTCGTGCTCCTCGAGCGACGACACGCCGGTGTGGAGGGTGACCGGTGTGATCCCGATGCCGGCGCTCACCAGCCGGGTCACCAGGTCGGCGGTGAACGGTCGACTGGCGCTGGGCATCTCGGCGGA
>JBBJOU010000244.1:0-4174 GCA_037724305.1 Acidimicrobiales bacterium | reverse complement strand
GCGGCCGAGGTCGAGGCGAGCCGATGAGGAAGCGCCGATGACCGGTCCCCGCTTCGGTGGCGTGCTCACCGCCATGGTCACGCCGTTCGCCCCGGACGGTGGCCTCGATGTCGACGCCGCCGTCGCCCTGGCCCGCTGGTTGGTGGACCAGGGCAACGACGGCCTGGTGGTGGCGGGCACCACCGGCGAGGCGTCCACCCTCACCGACGACGAGAAGGTCGAGCTCTGGACAGCGCTCGCCGCGGCGGTGACCGTGCCCGTCATCGCCGGCACCGGCTCGGGCGACACCCGCCACACCGCCGAGCTCACCGCCCGGGCCGCAGCCGCCGGCGTCGCCGCCGCCCTCGTGGTCACGCCGTACTACAACCGTCCGAGCCAGGCCGGCATCGAGGCCCACTTCCGCTACGTGGCCGCCGCCACCGAGCTACCGGTCCTGCTCTACGACGTCCCCGCCCGCACCGGGCGCCGCATCGATCCCGACACCATCGTCCGCCTGGCGCACGAGGTGCCCACCGTGGTCGGGCTCAAGGACGCCGCCGGTGACGTCACCGGCTCCATCCGCCTCGCCGCCGAACTGCCGGACGACTTCGACCACTACAGCGGCGACGACTCGATGACGTTGCCGTTGCTCTCGGCGGCCGGGGCGAAGGGCGTCATCGGCGTGGCCACCCACTGGAGCGCCCGCGAGCACCGCGAGCTGCTCGACGCCGTCGAGAAGGGCGACCTCGCCCAGGCGCGCGCCGTCAACGCCCGGCTGCTCCCGTCGTTCGCCTTCGAGAACACCGACACCTCGCCCTACTCGGTGTCGGCCAAGGCGGCGATGCGGGTGCTCGGCCACGCAGTGGGGGAGTGTCGTCTCCCGTTGCCGCCGACGCCGCCCGGTGTCGAGGACGCCGCTCGCGCCGTGCTGCGCGATCTCGGCCGCGACCTGTAGACCGGGCCTGAACCGGGCCCCTGATCATGTCCCTACCCTCCACCCCCCTGAAGGTCACCTGATGCCCAGCCCTGTCATCATCACGTTCCTTGGCGGACTCGGCGAGATCGGCCGCAACTGCGCCGTGATCGAGGTCGACGGGCGGCTCATGCTCCTCGACTGCGGCCTGCTGTTCCCTGACCTCAACTCGCCCGGCGTCGACCTGATCCTCCCCGATTTCACCTGGCTGCGCCAGAACGCGGCGCGCATCGACGGCTGCATCTGCACCCACGGTCACGAGGACCACGTGGGCGGCCTGGCGTTCCTGCTCCGCGAGCTGTCGTTCCCCATCTACGGCTCGGCGCTCACCCTCGGCCTTGCCCGCAACCGCCTCGACGAGGCCGGTGTGCTCAACCACACCGAGCTGGTACCGGTGCGTGACGGTGAGCGGCGCCGCATCGGGTCCTTCGACGTCGAGTTCCTCCCGGTCACCCACTCGGTGCCCCACGGCTTCGCCACCGCCTTCCACACGCCGCAGGGCACGTTGCTGCACACCGGTGATTTCAAGATCGACCTGAACCCGGTCGACGGCCGCCTCACCGACCTGTCGCGCATGGGGGCCATGGCCTCCGGCGACGGCATCCGCCTGCTGCTGTCGGACTCCACCAACGCCGACGAGCACGGCCACAGCCGCAGCGAGTCCTCGGTCGGTCCGGTGCTGGCCGACCTGATGCGGGTGCACGCCAAGCGGCGCCTGGTCATCGCCTGCTTCGCCAGCCACATCCACCGGGTGCAGCAGATCTGCGACGCCGCCGTCGAGTGCGGCCGCGTCGTCGCCACCCTGGGCCTGTCGATGAAGAAGAACATGAAGCTCGCCCGCGACATGGGCCTGCTCCACGTGTCCGACAAGGTGCTCGTCGACATCGAGGCCACCGACGGCATGGACCCGGCCAAGGTCTGCGTGGTGTCCACCGGCAGCCAGGGCGAGCCCATGTCGGCGCTGTCGCGCATGGCGGCGTCGGAGAACCGGTGGATCACCATCGGCGCCGACGACACCGTCATCCTCTCGTCGCACCCCATCCCCGGCAACGAGAGCAACGTGAGCCAGGTCATCGACGGCCTCATCCGCCTCGGTGCCGAGGTGGTGCACTCCGGCATCAGCGACGTGCACGCCTCGGGCCACGGCAAGGCCGAAGAGCTCAAGACCGTGCTGTCGGTCACCAAGCCGGAGTTCTTCACCCCGGTCCACGGCGAGTACCGCCACCTCAAGGCCCATGCCCGCCTGGCCGGCCAGATGGGCGTCCCCCCCGAGCGGGTCAACGTGTGCGAGGACGGCGACCAACTCGTCATCACCGACAAGGGCATCTCCCGGCGGGCGCGGGCCGTCCCGGCCGGCTACCTCTACGTCGACGGCATCGTCGGCGACGTCAACCACGGCGTCCTGCGCGACCGCCGCGTGCTGGCCGAGGAGGGGGTGGTCGTGGTGGTGGTGACGGTCGACGTCATCAACCGCACGGTGCTCACCGGGCCGGAGGTCATCACCCGGGGTTGGATCCACGCCGAGGAGGCCGAGGACCTCATCGACGAGTGCGCCACCGTGATCCGCAAGGAGGTCGAGCAGGTGCTCGGGAGCGAATCCGTCGACATCGAGACCTTGCAGCGCCACGTTCGGCGGGCCGCCGGCCGCTTCGTCAACGACCGCACGAAGCGCCGCCCCATGATCGTCCCGGTCGTGATGGAGGCCTGAGGGCGCGTGCCAGACTGACCCCATGGGTCCGCCGACCGGTGCGCTGGATACCACAGCCGAGGCGCTCGCCGTCCTCGTCGACGGGTGGCGGCGGATGGGGACGGTCCAGCGGGCGGCGCTGGTGGACGGCTGGTCCCGAGACGTCCGCACGCTCGCTGAGATCGGGATCCGCCGCCGCCGGCCGTCGGCCAGCCCCGCCGAGGTCCAGATCGAGCTCGGACGACTGCTCTACGGCGCCGACGTCGTCACCGACGCGGTCGCCGACGCGATCGTCGCCCGCCGGCGGCGTGCGGGCCCCGGGTGACGACCGGGGCCCTCACCCTCGCCCGTGAGACCACGGCGCTCCTCGACACGCTCGGCATCGACTACGTCATCGGGGGGTCGGTCGCCAGCTCGCTGGTGGGTGAACCTCGGGCGACCATCGATCTCGACCTCGCCGTGACCCTGGCCACCGACCAGGTGGCGCCCCTGCTCGAGGCGTTGGCGGGCGCCTACTACGCCAGCGAGCGGGCCGTGCACGATGCGGTGCAGCGGCGCAGCTCGTTCAACGTCATCCACCTCGAGACGATGCAGAAGGTCGACCTCTTCGTCCTCGGTGACGGGCTGCTGGACCGGTTGCAGATGGCCCGGCGCCAGGAGGTGTTCCTCGACGAGGCGGGCACCCATCGGCTGTGGGTCGGTTCGCCGGCCGACCAGGTCCTGGGCAAGCTCTGGTGGTTCCGCCTCGGCAACGAGGTCTCCGAACGGCAGTGGCGGGACGTGCTCGCCATCCTCCGGGTGCAGGGGGCCGGGCTCGACCTCGCCGATCTCCGGTCCACGGCGCAGGCCGAGGACCTGACCGACCTGCTGGAACGAGCGTTGGCCGAGGCGGGCCTGACATCTCCGTGATGTCGAACCCGCAAGTTCACTCAGGGCTGCGGGCCGTTCACCTCGATCCCGCCTGAGGGTCAGATCGGGTTCCTACGGTCCCGGGGTCACCCGTTCCCCCAGGAGGAACCCACCCGTGAGCACGATCGACCGCGAACCCATCGCCGGTTCCGAGGACGAGGTCACCAATCCCTCCGACAACGACTACATCGGCGACATCATCGCCGCCGTCGTCAGTCGACGAGGCGTCCTCGGCGGCAGCCTCGCCGCCGCCGCCGGCACCTTCTTCGGCGGCGCCGCCGTCCTGGCTGGTGCCGGCCCGTCCGCCGCCGCCGACCGCGACCGCCAGATCGGCTTCACCCCGATCGCCCCCACCGACGCCGACGACGTCACCCTCGCCCCTGGCTACAGCTACGACGTCCTCTACGCGTGGGGCGACCCCATCGTCCCCTCCGGCCCGCAGTTCCGCGAGGACGCCTCCAACACCGCCGCCGAGCAGGCGGTCCAGGCCGGCCAGGGCCACGACGGCATGTGGTACTTCCCCATCGGCACGGCGGCCGACGCCACGAACTTCCGCGGCCTGCTCGCCATCAACCACGAGTACACCACCGAGTACAACTTCAACCCCGACGGCGACGCCAACTGGA
>JBBJOU010000243.1:0-4175 GCA_037724305.1 Acidimicrobiales bacterium | reverse complement strand
ACGCCGAGGGGGGGCAGGGTGCACAGGAGGCTGGCGGGCTGGCCGTGCCAGGGGACGTCGTCGTCGGCCTCGATGGTGCCGTTGACCACGCCGCTGCCGCCCAGGTCGGTGGCGTCGGTGTTCACCGCCTCCCGCCACGGCCCGGCCCAGGGGACGCCGAGGCGGTAGCCGTGGCGGGGAACGGGCGTGAAGTTGGCGGCCACCACCACCGGCAGGTCGGCGCCGTCGCCCTCGCCGCCACCCCAGCGGGCGAAGGCGTAGCAGGAGTGCTCGCCGTCGTTGGCGTCCAACCACGAAAAGCTGGCGGCGTCGTGGTCGCGGCGCCACAGGGCGGGCAACTCGGCCTCGGCCGCGTTGACGCGGGCGACGAGGTCGCGCACGCCGACGTGACGGGGGTCGTCGAGGAGGTGCCAGTCGATGCTGCGGTCGTGGTCCCACTCGCGCCGCTGGGCGATCTCGCCGCCCATGAACAGCAACTGGCCGCCGGGGTGCGACCACATCCAGGCGTAGAGGGCGCGCAGGGTGGCGAAGCGCTGCCAGTCGTCGCCCGGCAGCTTGTCGAGCATCGACCCCTTGAGGTGCACGACCTCGTCGTGGGAGAGGGGCAGCACGAAGCGCTCGGTGAAGGCGTAGATGAGCCCGAACGTCAGCTGGTGGTGGTGCCAGCGGCGGTGCACCGGCTCGAGCTCGGCGTAGGCCAGGGTGTCGTGCATCCAGCCCATGTTCCACTTGTGGGTGAACCCGAGGCCGCCCTGGCTGACCGGGTGCGACACCCCGGGGAAGGCCGTCGACTCCTCGGCGATCACCATGGCACCGGGGTGCTCCTCGCCCACCACCCGGTTGAGCTCGCGCAGGAAGTCGATGGCCTCCAGGTTCTCCCGGCCGCCATGACGGTTGGGCACCCACTCGTCGCCGGCGCGGGAGTAGTCGAGGTAGAGCATCGACGCCACTGCGTCGACGCGCAGGCCGTCGATGTGGAACTCCTCGATCCAGTAGAGGGCGTTGGCCACCAGGAAGTTGCGCACCTCGTTTCGGCCGTAGTTGAAGATCAGCGTGCCCCAGTCGGGGTGGGCGCCCTGGCGGGGGTCGGCATGCTCGTAGAGGGCGGTGCCGTCGAAACGGGCGAGGGCGAACTCGTCACGCGGGAAGTGGGCGGGGACCCAGTCGATGATGACGCCGATGCCGCGCTGGTGGAGGGTGTCGACGAGGAAGCGGAAGCCGTCGGGGTCGCCGTGGCGAGCGGTCGGGGCGTAGTAGCCCGACACCTGGTAGCCCCACGAGCCGCCGAAGGGGTGCTCGGCCACGGGGAGCAGCTCGACGTGGGTGAAGCCCAGCGCCGCCACGTGGTCGGCGAGGGGCTCGGCGAGGTCGCGGTAGGAGAGGTACTGCTCGGGGTCGTCGGGCGAGCGTCGCCAGCTGCCGAGGTGGACCTCGTAGACCGAGAGGCGGGCGTCGTCGTGGTCGAGGTCGTAGCGGGCGTCGACCCAGGCATCGTCACCCCACTCGTGGGTGGAGGCGAAGACGACCGAGCCGGTGGCGGGCGGGTGCTCGCTCCAGCGGGCCACCGGGTCGGCCTTCTGGCGGGTCACCCCGTCGGCGCCCACCACCTCGAACTTGTAGCGGGCACCCGAGCCGACGTGGGGCAGGAACAGCTCCCACGAACCGGAGGCGCCGACCTGGCGCATGGGGTGGGCCCGGCCGTCCCACCCGTTCCAGTCGCCGATGACGCGCACGGCGCACGCCGAGGGCGCCCACACCGTGAAGGCGGTGCCGTCGACGCCATCGTGGTGCAACGGGCGGGCCCCGAGCACGTCCCACAGCCGGCGGTGCAACCCCTCGCCGATGAGGTGGAGGTCGACGTCGCCGAGCGTGGGCAAGCTCCGGTAGGGGTCGTCGATGGGCTCGGTGACCGAGCCGTCGGCGGTGGTCACGACGAAGCGGTGGCGGTCGCCGGGGCGCAGCCGGGCGGCGGGGACGGCGACCTCGAACGCGCCGGGCGGCCCCACCGGCGGCGCCGCCACGGTGGTGCCGTCGGGCAGCAGCACGTCGACGGCGGCGGCACCGGGCTGCCAGGCCCGCACCCAGGTGGTGCTGCCGTCGGCCGAGCTGTGGGCACCGAGCACGTCGTGAGGCGCGCCGTGGGTGCCGGCGGCGAGTGCCGCCAGCCCCGGGTGGACGTCGGCCGGCGCGGCGTCGGGCGGGTTCGGCGGGGACTCGGGCACGGGCGGGTTCGGGGGGGTCTGGGGCACTGCCGTCACTCCTCCTGGAAGGGGTCGTCGGCGAGCGACGGGCGGGGGGCGGCGCCGCCACCGGCGAGGATCCGCTCGATCGCGGCGATGGGGATCGTCGCCCATTCCGGGCGGTGCGAGTGCTCGTAGGCCACCTCGTAGACGGCCTTGGCCAGCACGAAGGCGTCGAGCACCACGGCGGTGTCGGACTCGGTGGCCGGCAGCAGAGCGGCGACGGCCGGTTCGCCGAGGTAACCGGCGAGGAAGGCGCCGACGTTGCGGTCCTCCCAGGCTGCGGCCAGGGCCCGCAGTGCCGGGTCGTCCGGGTCGCCCACCGCGGCGTGTTCGCGCAGGCCGACCTGGGAGGCGTAGTGGAAGGACCGCAGCATCCCGGCGACGTCGCGCAGGGCCGACGACGGCACCCGTCGCTCGGCCACCGGGAGCTTGGGTTCGCCCTCGAAGTCGAGGACGAACCATCCGGCGTCGGTGCGCAACACCTGGCCGAGGTGGTAGTCGCCGTGGATGCGCGTGGCGACGCCGGGGTCGCCGACACCGGCGAGGCGGGCCTCGACCTCGGCCACCCCCACCTCGTCGACCCGCCCGAGGGCGCCCTGCGCTGCGTAGCGGTCGCGCTGCACCCGCATCGTCTCGGCCCACGCGTCGACGTCGGCCGGCTCGGTACCGAGCGACTCGGCCAGGGCGACGTGCAGCAGTGCGGTGACCTCGCCCAGTCGGCGGGCTTCCGGCGCGAAGTCGCCGCCGCACTCGGCTGGGGGCCGCTGGCGGTCGTAGAGGTCGCGCAGCGAGGTCAGCGCGAGGTGCCAGCCGTCCGAACCGCCGCCGAGGAACTCCCGCACGACGGCGAGGTCGCGCCCACCCCGCTGCCAGGTGGCGACCGCCCGGGGCACCGAGGCGAAGCCGACCGAGCCGAGGGCGTCGGCCAGCTCGGCATCGGGGTTCGGCCCGTCGTGCACCCGGCGGAACAGCTTGAGGATGTGGCGCTCGTCGACGACGACCGAGGTGTTCGACTGCTCGACATTGAGGGCGCGCACGGTGCTGGCCGGCTCGCCGGGGGCAGCGAGGGCGAACACCTCGAGGACGAGCTCGGGATCGACGAGGGCGTCATAGGCGAGCATCGGGCCCTCTGCGGTGTCGACGTCGCCGAGGAGGTTGCGGCCCTTGCCCTCGAGGAACCGCTCGGTCTCGGCCAACGGGCGCAGGCCGACCACGACCTGGTAGCTGGCGTGGTCGCCCGGCGTGCGGGCGAGCGCCCACACCATGCCCGGCGCCTGGTCGCGCAGCACGGCGAAGTCGATCACCTCGACCGAGGACGGCAGGGTCTCACCGGCTGCGTACCACCGCTGGCGGGGTAGGAAGTCGGGCAACAGGACGGCGAGCTGGTCGGCGGAGATCACGAGTCGCTCCCCTGCGGGTCGGCAGCGGCGGACGTCATCGTTCGCTCCTCAACGGCTGGACGAGGGAGAACCAGAAGAAGCCGTGCGACGGCAGGGTGACGAAGTAGGGCAGCTCACCGATCTCGGGGAAGGGAACCCGTCCGGTCAGCTCGATGGGCTGGAGACCGGCGAACTCGCCGATCTGCACCTCGCAGGGTTGGGCGAACCGGCTCAGGTTGTTGACGCACAGCACGATGTCCTCCTGCCCGTCCTGGTCGAGATCGAGGCCTCGGCGCATGTAGGCGAGCACCGAAGGGTTCTCGACATCGAGGACCTCGAAGTTGCCGACGCCGAGGACGGGATGGGCCCGCCGGATCTCGAGCATGCGCCTGACCCAGTGCAGGAACGAGCTCGGGTTGCGCAGCTCGGCCTCGACGTTGGAGGCCTGGAAGCCGTACACCGGGTCCATCAGCGGCGGCAGGTAGAGCCGGGCGAAGTCAGCGGTGGAGAAGCCGCCGTTGCGGTCGGGCGTCCACTGCATCGGCGTGCGCAC
>JBBJOU010000242.1:0-4187 GCA_037724305.1 Acidimicrobiales bacterium | reverse complement strand
AGGCCGTAGCGGCCGCCGGTGCGCTCGAGCTCGTTGACCAGGGTGGCGAGGAGCTTGGTGCCCGAGGCGCCCAGGGGGTGGCCGAGGGCGATGGCGCCGCCGTTGACGTTCACCCTGTCCATGTCGGGGTGGAACTCGCGCTCCCAGGCGAGCACGACCGAGGCGAACGCCTCGTTGATCTCGACGAGATCGATGTCGTCGATGGTCATACCGGCTCGGGCCAGGACCTTCTCGGTGGCGGGGATGGGGCCGGTGAGCATGGTGACGGGGTCGACGCCGGCCAGGGCGAAGGCGTGGAAGCGGGCCCGGGGGGTGAGGCCGAGCTCGGCGGCCTTGTCCTCGCTCATGATGAGCACGGCCGAGGCGCCGTCGGTGATCTGCGAGCTGTTGCCGGCGGTGACCATCCCGTCGGGTTTGAACGCCGGCTTCAGGTTGGCGAGGGTCTCGACGGTGGTGCCGGGACGGAGGCCCTCGTCGCGGGTGACCACCGCGCCGGGCTCGACCAACCGGGCGGTCTCCTTGTCGAGGCGCTTCTCGGCCACGGCGATGATCTCGCGGTCGAAGCGACCCTCGGCAGTGGCCTGCTGGGCCCGGTCCTGGCTCCGGGTACCGAAGGCGTCGAGGTCCTCACGGGACAGCCCCCACCGCTCGGCGATGAGCTCGGCCGAGATGCCCTGGGGCACCAGGCCGCCCACGCCCTCGTAGCGGGCCATGACCTCGGGCCCGAACGGGAAGGAGCCGGCGGTGACCGAGGCGCCCATGGGGGTGGTGGTCATCACCTCGACCCCGGCGGCGACCACCACGTCGTAGGCGCCGGCGATGACCCCCTGGGCGGCGAAGTGCGCCGACTGCTGCGACGAGCCGCACTGGCGGTCGATGGTGGTGGCGGGCACTGATTCCGGCCAACCGGCGGCCAGCACGGCGTTGCGGCCGACGTTCAGCGACTGGCTGCCGACCTGCATGACGCAGCCCATGATCACGTCGTCGACGAGGACGGGATCGAGGCCGTTGCGCTCGGCGAGGGCCTGCAGGGTCGCTCCGGCCAGGTCGGCGGGGTGCCACCCCGACAGCTTCCCGTGGCGCCGGCCCCCGGCGGTGCGGACGGCATCGACGATCACGGCGTTGCGCATGGGCCCTCCAGGCTCGCTCGGGGGCGACCGGTGCCTTGACTGGCCGGTCAAGCGCCCGCTCCGCACCCTACTGCCCGGGGTGGAAAAGTCACCGGGATAGGGTGCGCAGGCACCGTGAGCGGAGCGACGAGGGGGAGCCATGGGCCAGGCGCAGGAGACGATCGACGAGCTGACGCAGGCGGTCGAGGGCCAGACCCTGACCACGGCGTTCCTGCGCACGCTCGGCGAGCGCGGCGGGGCGTCGGCCCTGCGCTGGCGCGACCCTGACGGCACCTGGGGCCGATGGACCTGGCCCGAGTACGCCGAGCGGGTGGCCCGGGCGGCGGCGGGGCTCCGTGCCCTCGGCGTCAGCGCCGGTGACCGCGTGGTGATCATGGTGCGCAACTGCCCCGAGTTCCACGTGGTCGACGTCGCCGCCACCTTCCTCGGCGCCACCCCGGTCTCGATCTACAACTCCTCCTCGCCCGACCAGGTCGCCTACCTGGTGGGGCACTGCGACGCCACCGTCGCCGTGGTCGAGGACCCCGGCTTCCTCGAGCGCTTCGTCGCCGTGCGCGACCAGTTACCGGCGCTGCGCAAGCTCGTCGTCGTCCGCGACCCCGAGGGGGCCGCCGGGCCGGACGTCATCTCGTGGGCCACGCTGCTCGACCACGACCCGGTCGACCTCGCCGCCGAGGTGGGCAACGTCACCCCCGCCTCGCTGGCCACCGTCATCTACACCTCGGGCACCACCGGGCCGCCCAAGGGGGTGATGCTCACCCACTTCAACGTCGTCTACACCGCCGAGGCCCTGCGCCGCGCCTTTGGCGAGGGGGTCGACCTGTCGGGCAAGCGGGTGGTGTCGTACCTGCCGATGGCCCACATCGCCGAGCGGATGACCAGCCACTACTCCCAGGTCGTGCAGGGCTACGAGGTCACCTCGTGCCCCGAGCCCACCCTGATCGCCGAGTACCTCCGTGAGGTGCGGCCCCACATCATGTTCGGCGTGCCCCGGGTGTGGGAGAAGATCCACGCCGGCGTGTCGGCCGCCCTGGCCGCCGATCCCGAGCGCCAGGCGAAGTTCGACGAGGGCGTCGCCGCCGCCATGCCCATCGCCCTGGACCGCAGCTGGGGCCGCTCGACCCCCGAGCAGGACGCCCTCTGGGACTTCCTCCAGGACGTCGCCTTCCGCCCGCTGCGGGAGCTGGTGGGGCTCGACGAGGTCGAGTACGCCATCAGCGGGGCCGCCCCCATCCCCCGCGAGCTGCTCGAGTGGTACCAGGCCGTCGGCGTGCCGCTGTCGGAGATCTACGGGATGAGCGAGACGAGCGGGCCGCTCACCTGGACGCCCGACCGGGTCAAGCCCGGCACCGTCGGCCCCGCCGTGCCGGGCTACGAGGTGGCGCTCGGCGAGGACGGCGAGATCATCTGCCGGGGCGGTGCCATCTTCTCCGGCTACCTGGACGACCCGGTCAAGACGGCCGAGGCCATCGACGACGACGGCTGGCTGCACACCGGCGACATCGGCGAGATCGACGACGACGGGTACTACAAGGTCGTCGACCGCAAGAAGGAGCTGATCATCACCGCCGGCGGCAAGAACATCTCGCCCGCCAACCTGGAGGCGGCCCTCAAGACGATTCCGTTGATCGGTCAGGCGTGCGCCATCGGCGACAACCGGCCGTTCGTCTCGGCGCTCGTGGTCCTCGACGCCGAGGTGGCGCCGGCGTGGGCCCGCCAGCAGGGCATCGAGGCCGACGGGCTGGCGGCGCTGGCCGCCCACCCGGCGGTGGTGGCCGAGGTCGAGCGCGGCGTGGCGGAGGCGATGGCGGCGTTCAACAACGCCGAGCGGGTCAAGAAGGTCTCGATCCTGGCCGAGGAGTGGCAGCCCGACTCCGAGGAGCTGACCCCGACCTCGAAGCTCAAGCGCCGGGGGGTCCACGCCCGCTACGCCGCGCAGATCGAGGCGCTCTACACCCGTTGAGCACGCGCGATCGTGTGACACGGGAACTCGGCGGCGGTTGACGTCGTACTGTGCTGCCATGACGCGCGGACGGACACTGATCACGACGGGGGCGCTGCTCCTGGCGCTCGCAGGGTGCGGCGACGACGGCGGGGGCGGCGACGAGGCGGCGTTCTGCGACGCGCTCGACGACCTGTCCGGACAGGTCACCGACGGCGATGTCGCCGACGACATCGACGGCGTCGTCGACACCGTCAACGCCCTGATCGCGACGGCGCCCGACGGCGCGCCGCTGGAGGCCGCCCAGGCGCTCGGCGACGAGGTCGCCGACGCCGACGAAGACGACGAGGGTGACGTGGCCGACGTCATCGAGCTCGTCCAGGACGAGCTCGGCCCCCAGGCCGAGGACCTCTGCGGCGAGGACCCCGACGAATTCGCGGTGGCGCCGGAGGGGGAGGCGACCACCACCACCACCGAGCCCGACACCACCACCACCACCACCGGGGGCGACGACACCACGACCACGACCGCCGGCGACGGCGAGGAGGGCGATTCTCCGCCGGTCGGCGCCCGTGAGCCCGTCCCGGGCGACATCGCACCGGAGTTCGCCTCCCTGGCCCAGGCCTGCTTCGACGGCGACATGGAGAGCTGCGACACGCTGTTCGCCGACACCCCGCCCGGTTCGATCGACGAGGCCTACGGCGACACCTGCGCCGGGCGGATCGACGACGGGCAGGGCTTCACCTTCCTGTGCGCGACCGCGATCCAGGCCGCGATCCCCGCCGCCGATGCCGCTACCGCCCTCGGCGAGGTCCAGGATCCCGCCTTCGCCGCCCAGTCCGACGCCTGCTTCGCCGGCGACCAGGTCGCCTGCGACGAGCTGTTCACCACCGCCCCCGACCCGAGCTTCGAGCGCACCTACGGCGCCGTGTGCGGCGGGCGGGTGCCCACGGCAACGGTCCTGTGCGTCGACATCCTCGGTGAGGACGCCTTCCTCTAGCGAGGGGGCGAGCCGGACGGTGGTGATGACCGGGCGCAGGATGGCGACGGTGCTCGCCGTGGTGGTGGCCGGCGCCGCCACCACGGCGTGCGCCGGCGGCGCAGGCGGCGACCAG
>JBBJOU010000241.1:0-4189 GCA_037724305.1 Acidimicrobiales bacterium | reverse complement strand
GCCTGCACGAGCGAGCGCAGGCCGGCGGAGTCGACGAAGCCGAGCCGGGACCCGTCCAGCTCGAGGCGCCGACTGGCGCCCACCAGGTGCGACTCGATGACATCGAGCAGTCGTTGGGCCGCGTGCATGTCGAGGTCGCCCACCGGTCGGATCACCGTGGTCGTGCCGACCACGTCGGCCGTCAGCGCCAGTTCACCAGCGGAGCCGCTCATGTCCGCTCAACCTACCGCGCCGCGCCGACGGTCAGCGCGGTCGGGCGACCCCACGCTCGAGCAGGGCAGTCAGGCGCTGCAGCGAGCGACGGTTGCGCAGGGCGGTCGGCAGCTCCAGCAGGGGGGTGAACGGGCGGAGCGAACCGATCGGTACCTCGTCGACCACCACCTCGGTGACGCCGTCGCCGAGGTCGGCGAACGTGAACACGACGCGACCCCGTCCGAATGGGCGCACCCGCACCTCGAGCTCGAGCAGGGTCGGGCGCTCGACCCGACGGCACTGGGTGGTGTCGGCGACAGTGAAGGGACCGGCCACCCCGACGCGGTGGTGGAACTGGGTACCGGGGGCAGGCCAGCCGGCGTCGACGGCGCGGATGTCCCGGGCGCCCACCAACCACCGGGGGTAGGTGCGGGGGTCGGCCACGACATCGAAGACGGCGTCGACGGGGGACCGGATGGGCTGGCGGGTGGTGGCCACGATTGCTCCGTCCTCGGGGTTGACGTTCGGTGGCAAGCGAGGCGGTCCTCGCGCCCGACGTTCGCCTCCACCCTGCCCTCTGCGCCGCTCACCGATACGAGCCATGGCGGCGGGCGCGGCGGTCGCCGCCCATGATGGGCGCAGCCCCCGATGCCCGCCGCCCGAGGAGCGTGTGCCCGTGACGACCCAATCCGCCGACGACGCCACCGGCTTCGCCGCGCTCGCCCTGCGAAGCGAGCTGCTTCGTTCGCTCACCGGCCTGGGCTACGAAGAGCCCACCCCGATCCAGCGCGAGGCCATCCCGCTCCTTCTCCAGGGCCGCGACCTCGTGGGCCAGGCCGCCACCGGTACCGGCAAGACGGCGGCGTTCGCCCTTCCCGTGCTGGAGCGTTTCCGCTCCGGTCGCGGTGGCGCCGGCCCCATGGCGTTGGTGTTGGTGCCCACCCGTGAGCTGGCCGTCCAGGTCTCCGAAGCGCTGCACCGCTACGGCCGCGACCTCGGCACCCGGGTGCTGCCCCTGTACGGCGGCCAGCCGATCGTGCGCCAGCTCCGCGCCCTCGACGGCGGCGTCGACGTCGTGGTGGCCACGCCCGGCCGGGCCCTCGACCACATCGGGCGCTCGACGCTGCGCCTCGACCAGCTCGAGATGGTGGTACTCGACGAGGCCGACGAGATGCTCGACCTGGGCTTCGCCGACGACATCGAGGCGATCCTGGGCGACACCCCGGAGACCCGTCAGACGGTGCTGTTCTCGGCGACGATGCCGCCCCGCATCGACGGCATGATCCGTCGTCACCTGCGAGAGCCGGTCCGTCTCATGATGGGCCGGGAGCGGGCGGCGCCCGGCGAGGTCCCGTTGGTGCGCCAGAGCGCGTACGTCGTGCAACGCGCCCACAAGGCGGCCGCGCTCGGCCGGGTGCTCGACGTCGAGGCCCCGGCGGCCACCATCGTGTTCTGTCGCACCCGCGCCGAGGTCGACCAGCTCACCGAGACCCTGAACGGTCGGGGGTACCGGGCCGAGGCCCTCCACGGCGGGATGGACCAGGAGCAGCGCGACCGGGTGATGGGACGCCTCCGCAGCGCCACCGCCGAGCTGCTGGTGGCGACCGACGTCGCCGCCCGCGGCCTCGACATCGACTCGTTGACCCACGTCGTGAACTACGACGTCCCCGCCGGTGCCGAGGCCTATGTCCACCGCATCGGGCGCGTGGGCCGCGCCGGGCGCGAGGGCGTGGCCATCACGCTGGCCGAGCCTCGCGAGCACCGCATGCTGAAGACCATCGAGCGGGTCACCGGTCAGCGCATCGTGATCGAGCAGCTCCCGACCGTCGCCGACCTGCGGGCCCGACGCCTGGAGCTCACCCGGGCGTCGTTGCGGGAGGCCCTGCTCGACGGTGACCTCGACCCGTTCCGAGTGGTCGTCGAGTCACTGGCCGACGAGTTCGACGTGGTCGAGGTGGCCTTGGCGGCGGTCAAGCTGGCCCACCAGGCCGGTGGCGGGGGCGGCGACGACGACCAAGAGATCCCCGTCGCCACCCCGTCGGGCCCCGGCGGCACCCGTCGGGCCGGCGGCGAGATGTCGAGCGGTCGCCGGGGGAGCGGCGGCCCGTCCGCCGGTGGGACGACCCGCCTGTGGGTCGGCGCCGGTCGCAACGCCGGGATTCGCCCGCAGGACCTGGTCGGCGCCATCGCCGGCGAGACCCGCCTGAGCGGGCGTGACATCGGCGCCATCCAGATCGCCGAGCGCTTCTCGCTGGTCGAGGTGCCGACCGACGCCGTGGACGAGGTCATCGCCGCCATGGCGGCCACCACCGTCAAGGGCCGTAAGGTCACCGTCCGCCGGGACCGCGCCACCAGCTGAGTGGCGCAGACCCGGCGTTCCCGATGATCCCGACGCTCAGACGCCGTTCTTGCGGGCAGCCTTGCGGACGGCCTTCTTGCGCTCGGCCTCGTCCTCGAGGTTGAGGGCACGGCCCTTCGCCTGCACGGCGCGGTCCTCCTTGGCCAGCGCTCGGGCCTCGGCGTCGAGCTGCTTCTGCTTCGCTGCGACCTCGCGCACCTGGGTGGCCTCGCGACGCTGCTCGGCCAGGCGCGCTTCGGCCTGCTCGCGTTCTTCGGCCTGCCGGCGCACGGCCGCCTGCGTCTTCTCGCGGTCGCGCTCGAGCGCCTGCGCGCGCTCGTCGGCCTGGCGCTGCGCGGCTTCCCGGCGTTCCTCGGCGGTCTGCTGCCGGTCGCGCCGGGCCGCCTCGGCCTCCATGTCCTTCTGCGCCGCCTCGGCTTCGAG
The DNA here is from genome assembly GCA_037724305.1 of Acidimicrobiales bacterium. Classification (GTDB taxonomy): domain Bacteria; phylum Actinomycetota; class Acidimicrobiia; order Acidimicrobiales; family JACDCH01; genus JBBJOU01. Next base: position 1,215 of record JBBJOU010000241.1, on the reverse strand, counting down.
GGCGACCGCCTTCTCGAGCTGCGCCAGCTTGGTCCGCTGCAGGCGCGCCCGGCCCAGCAGCCGTTCGTCGTGCAGGACGCTGCCGACCCGCTCCCGGGCCCCGGCTTCGAAGCGCTCGAAGGCGATGACGGGCGGCCAGGTCATGGCGTCGCGGTCCTGGTGGAGGGCGGTCTGGGCCACCGTGAGCGGCAGACGCCAGAGCTGCAGGGTGCGGTCCAGGGCGTAGCCCGGAACGGTGGTGATGTCGATCATGTAGCTGTCCTTCTCATGGTCGGAGTGGTCGTTGTCGTCCTATGCCTGCCGTCGTGTGCGCAGTCGTGGGCCTGGCGGTCGTCGGGCTCACGGTTCGAGCCGCTGCTCGGCCGCCTCGAGGGCCTCGGCGGTGGCCCGGGCCTGCTCGGCCTCGCGCTCGCGTTCGTCCACCTCCGCCTGAAGGCGGGCGTGCTCCTGCGCGGCGGCGACCTCCTGACGATCGGCGGCGGCGGTGGCGAGGGCCTCGTTCGCCTCGTTGGCGTCCTCGCGCCGATCGAACTGCTGCTCGACGTGGCGCTCCCGCTGCTCGGCCTCCTGCTCCAGGCGCTGCTCCCGCTCCGCCAGCTCCGCCTCGGTCGCCAGGTGCTGGCGTTCCACCGCGACGCGCTCCCGCTCGGCCTGCACCTCGGCGGCGCTGGCTTCCTGGTCGGCGCGAGCTTCGAGACGGTCGGCCTCGCGCGCCGCTTCGACGGCGTCTTGGTCGACCTCGCCCTCGGCGATGAGGTGCTCGTTGCCGGTGACCTTGCCGGCCACTTCCTTGGCCTTGCCCTTCAGGCCGCCGAGGAGGCCGCCGGGCGTTGCCTTGTCTTGATCTGCCATGGGAACGCTCCTTCTACAGTGCTCGCAGGACGGCGAACAGGATGAGGCTGACGACGAGCGATCACGCAGGCCTCCGGTCAAGTGCTTGCTACCCCTGAGCGTTCTGTTCACTCCTGCAAGCGCGAAGGCGGGCGGTGACATCTGTCGCTTGCCCGTGCCCAGGTGGCGCCCATCCGGTTGGGTACGTCGTTACCGAGGTACTCCCCGTGCATGTCCGACAACGATCCGCACGACGCCTCCCCCGACGACACCGATGCCGCTGACGACGCCCCCGGCGGTTCGGGGCCGACCAGCGACGCCGACGAGCAGCCCGACGACACCGGCGAGACCGGCCACCTCGGCGATCTCGCCGACGAGGACGCC
>JBBJOU010000240.1:0-4194 GCA_037724305.1 Acidimicrobiales bacterium | reverse complement strand
CGCTCGCGGCGATCTCGACATCCACGTCGACATCCGCTCCGACGCCGCCCCGCTCCAGGACCTGGTGGCGGCGCTGTTGGCGGCGGCGCCCGGCACCCGGTGGCTGCGGGACCCGACCCGTGGCGGCCTGGCGACCGTCTGCAACGAGCTGGCGGCGGCGACCGAGCTCGGCATCGTCCTGCGCGAGGCCGACATCGTCATCCACCCCGGCGTCCGCGCCGCCGGCGAGCTCCTCGGCATCGACCCGCTCCACGTCGCCAACGAGGGCAAGGTCGTGGCGGTCGTGCCGGCGGAGGAGACCGCCGCCGCCCTCGCCGCCCTCCGGGCCCACCCCCTCGGCGCCGAAGCGTCCGTCGTGGGCGAGATGGTCGCCGACCCGCCCCGCCTCGTCGTCCTCGAGACCGCCTTCGGCGGCACCCGGGTGGTCGACGTCCTCGTCGGCGACCCCCTCCCCCGCATCTGCTGAGGCGGCGGCGGGCGGCGGCGCTGGCGACCGGGGTGCAGCCCGCCACCTCTATGGGTGGTCCCCGTGCACCCCGGTGGGCGCCATCGCCCCCGCACCATCGCCCCCCGGACTTCAACGCCCGGCTTCAGACGGGGGTGGGGACCTCGGTGAGCACCGCGTCGGTGAGGGCGGCGATGGCGGTGACGACCTCGCTCGTGGGGACGGCGTCGAGGAGGGGCTGGTGCATGGCATCGGCGTCCATGACGTCGATGCTCCACGGGACGCCGCCGACCACGGGGAGGCCCAGCCGGCCGGCGAGCTCGGCGATGGCGTCGCCGTCGCCGTCGCGGCGGAGCTTGTTGGCGACCACGGCGATGCGAGCGATGTCGAGCTCCTCGGCGAGCCCGGCCAGGCGGCGCACCGTCTCGAGCGAGCGGAAGTAGGGCTCCGCCACCAGCAGCAGGAGGTCGGCGTGGCGGGCGGTGCCCCGGCTGAGGTGCTCGGGAGTGCCCTCGAGATCGATGACGGTCACCGTCTCGGGCCGCTCGGCGAGATCGGCGAGCAGGGCGCTGACGGTGGCGTGGGCGGAGCACAGGCAGCCGGCACCGGCGTGACCGGGGGCGCCCATCGTCGCCAGGCGGACCCCGTCGGGCGCCGTCCGGGTGTGGCGGTCGAGGACGTCGTCGAGGGCGGCGGTGAGGCGGGGACCGTCCGGGCGCCGGGAGACGAGCGCGTAGGGGAGGTCGCCCATGTCGTCGGCCTCCATCTCCTCGAGCCCGAGGGCGGTGGCGAGGTTCGGGTTGCTGTCGGCGTCGACGGCGATGACGGGGTGGCCGCGACGGGCGGTGAGACGGGAGAGGGTGGCCGAGATCGTCGTCTTGCCCGACCCGCCCTTGCCGGCGAGGGCGACCCTCACGGGCGCTGGCGATCGTGACGGGCGGCGTCGTGACGCTGGAGGACGTCACCGAGGAGGCGATGGGTGGAGGCCATGGCCGCCATGGTAAGGCGCAACTCGGCCTCGCCAACCTCGGTGAGCTCGTATGTCCGCCGGGCCGGACCGGACTGCGACGGCTCCCACCACGAACGGACGAAACCGTCGCGCTCCATCCCCCGCAGGGTCCGGTACAGCCCGCCGGTGTCGGCGCCGCTCAGGCCCAGGGCGTGCACCTCGTCGAGCATCTCGTAGCCGTGGGACCCGCCTTCGGCCAGCAGCAGGAGCAGACAGGGCCGGAGGTAGGAACGGGGAAGGCAAGGTTGGGTCGCGTCATCGGCGAACTGCGTCATGGGTGGTCGTGTCCTTTCGTCGCCGCGGCGCACGCCGAGGCCTCGTCAACCGATGCATGGCACCAGCAGTCTTCGCTGCACTCGCCGTGGGTGGGACGGGTCAGGTCCTCGAAGGACGAGGCGAACTCGAGGGCGCCTTCCTTGACGCCGATGTCGGACAGCGCGTACCAGTCGCCGTCGCGGACGACGTAGCCCTCGTCCACGAGGCGGTCGAGGTAGGAGACGCCGATGGCGGCCTCGACCCCGAGGTAGCGCTCGAGCATCGGGGCGTCCAGCAGGTCGCCGAACCCTTCGCCGCGCAACCAGTACATGACCTGGAGGATCTCGCTGCGCCAGTACAATGTACGGAGCGCCTCGGTCCTGGGTTCGTTCGTGTCCACGTCCGTCCCCTCCGTACCCGTTCCGGGGTTGATCACTAAATTTCTGGGGTCGACCATGCCGGGCGGCCGCAGATAGGTGTAGCGTACACCTACGGCAGCCACGGGGGCGTGGCGCCGACGCATCGGGAACACCCGAGACAGGGGGAACCATGGCAATCAAGCGCAAGGACAACGGATCCGACAGGCCGGGACAGGGGAAGATGCCTTCCCAGACAGGGACCTCCGGGTCCATGGCGACCGGTTCGGAGGTCGACGCGTGGAAGTCCGACGTCCAGGTCGTCGACCGGAGCGGCTACCCGATGACGCCCGTGGCGCAGACCGCAGCACGCCGGGGCGAGTTCCTCGGGGCCTCGACCGACGAGCTCGGCCGCTACAACGGGTCCGACCCGCTGGCGCCGATCGGCGCCCGTAGCCGCCTCAACCCGCCCGTCGCGGACACGATCCGCCTCGGTCCGCTCGAGAAGATCTACCTGATCTGGATGGTCGGCGGGTCCTGCGACGGTTGCACCGTCGCGGTCACCGGCGCCACCCACCCCCGTGTCGAGCACCTGCTCGCCGGGATCATCCCCGGCCTCCCCCGGGTGGAGCTCATCCACACCGTGGTGTCCACCGAGTCGGGAGCGGAGTGGGTCCACAACCTGTTCATGGCCGAGCGCGGCGAGCTCGACGCTCCCTACGTCATCGCGTGGGAGGGCTCCATCATGGACGAGTCCTACGCCGGCGACGGCTACTGGATGGGCCTCGGCGAAGATCCCGAGACCGGCCGCCAGATCACCAGCCTGGAGTGGATGGACCGCCTGTCGCCGGGTGCGGCGGCCGTCGTCGCCGTCGGCACCTGCGCCACCTGGGGCGGCATCCCCGCCGCCAAGGGCAACGTCACCAACTCCATGGGCGTCATGGAGTACCTCGGCAAGGACTACCGCTCGTCGTTCGGCGTCCCGGTCGTCAACGTCCCCGGTTGCTCGCCCATCGGCGACAACGTGCTGGAGACGGCGTCGGCCGTGCTGCTCTTCCTCAACGGCCTCGCCCCCCTGCCCGAGTTCGACGAGCTCGGGCGCCCCGCCTGGCTCTTCGGCGAGACGGTGCACCGCCACTGTCCCCGGGCCGGCTACTACGAGGAAGGCGTCTTCGCCGAGGCCTACGGCGACAAGGAGTGCCTCGTCGAGATCGGCTGCTGGGGACCCGTCGTGCAGTGCAACATCGCCGAGCGCGGCATCGTCGACGGCCACGGCGGCTGCATGCAGATGGGCGGCATCTGCATCGGCTGCACGATGCCCGGCTTCCCGGACAAGTTCTCGCCCATCTTCGGCACGTCCCCCGGCTCGATGTTCTCGAGCACCTCCAACAAGATCACCGGCGGCTTCATCCGCCGGATGCGCCAGGTCACCATGCAGGACAAGAACATGTCGACCCGGTGGGAGAGCAACGCGCCGAGCGGCTGGCGCCGGGAGCGCACCGGTCCGCGTGGGGCCACGAAGTTGTTCCACAAGGCGTACAGCAAGGCCCAGCACCGCAACGAGTCCTACAACTAAGACGGGCGCGCGGCCTCCCCGGCTCTGGTCGGGGAGGCGTGCCAAGAAGCGAGGGGAACACCACACATGTGCTTCAAGAACCTGCCGATCAACATCGGCGCTGATGGCAAGGCCCGTCTGAACGAGGGCGCGAGCAACCCGTTCGCCTTCGCGTCAGTGGGTGCCCAACCCCGCGTCGGGGGCGGTGGCGTCATGACCGAGGCCCCGCCGCGGTTGCGCGACTGGAACATCGACCCGGTGACCCGGGTGGCCGGCGCGCTCGCCGTCCACTGCGTGCTCGACCTCGACAACCGCAAGGCCGTCGACGCCCACTCCCAGGCCATGTTGTTCCGCGGCTACGAGATCATCCTGCAGGGCCGCGACCCCCGCGACGCCATCGACATCAGCTCGCGGGCCTGCGGCGTGTGCGGCGGCGTCCACGCCACCTGCGCCGCGCTGGCCATCGAGATGGCGTTCGGCATCTGCCCGCCGCCGCTCGGTGTCGAGGTGCGGAACCTGGGCGAGGTCGGCGAGATGTTCTACGACCACCCGCTGCACCTCGGCCTGCTGGCCG
>JBBJOU010000239.1:0-4195 GCA_037724305.1 Acidimicrobiales bacterium | reverse complement strand
TCGGCCAGGGCGGCGTCGGCGGCGTCGAAGAACGACTGGGCCTCGACGAGGAGGGCGGCGACGTCGTCGGGGTCGGCCGGTTCCACGGGGTCCGCCGGGTCTTCGGTGTCGGCGGGCGGCGCGGGGTCGGCGTCGGGGTCGAGGTCGTCCTCGATGGGGATGTCGTCGGGCGTCTCGGGAACGTCCTCGAACTGGGGCAGGCCGGCGAGGGCGTCGCGCAGGGAGCCGGCGATGGCGACCTCGCCGTCGTACTCGACGATGATCCGCCGCAGCAGCGCCGGCGAGTTGGCGCCGCCCCGCACGTAGAGGGGCTGCACGTAGAGCAGCGAGTCCTCGATGGGGACGATCACGATGTTGGCGAAGGTGCAGGTGGCGCCCTCGCCCTGGCACAGGAGGCGGCGCTGCTCGGCCACGGCGACGTCGGACTGGATGCTGTTGAACACCAGGCCGGGGCCGTCGGGGAACTCGCCGTTGACCTCGAAGGACGTCAGCCGCCCGTAGTTCTCCGGGTCGCTGTCGGCCACCAGGTAGGCGGTGAGCTGCTGGCGCTCCTCACCACCGGGGCTCGGCACCGGCGAGTACGGGCGGAGCATCACGAACTCCTGCTCGGTGCGCCCCGGCAGACGGGTCAACTGGTAGATCGGCTCGTAGCGGTTCTGCTGGCGCGGCGGCGCCTCCTGGTCGACCGTGGTGGGCGACGTCGGGGTCGCGGCCTGGGCGCTGCTGGCGGCGGCCGTGCCCGGGTCGCGGGCCACGATCCAGCCACCGGAGTTGGTGTAGAACGCCCCCGGCTCCTCGATGTGGTAGCGGGCCCACATGTTGGTCTGCACCCGGAAGAGGTCCTCGGGGTAGCGGAAGTGGGCCAGGAGGTCCTCCGACGGCGCCTCGTCGGCGAACAGGTCGGGGAAGGCCTGCTCGTAGGCGGCGATGATCGGGTCCTCGTCGTCGACGACGTGGAGCGTGATGGTGCCGTCGTAGGCGTCGACGGTGGCCTTGACGCTGTTGCGGGCGTAGTTGAAGCGCCGGTCGAGGCCGCTGGCGGTGCCGTCGAGGCCGTCGGTGATGGCCCGCTGGGCGTAGGGGAAGCGGTCGGTCGTGGTGTAGCCGTCGACGATCCAGGTGATCCGGCCGTCGACCACCGCCGGGTACGGGTCGGCGTCGAAGGACAGGAACGGGGCCACGTTGTGGAGGCGCTCGCGCACGTCGCGGAAGTACAGGATCCGGCTGTCGTCGGTGACGTTGTTCGACACCAGCGGGTTGACGTCGCCGAAGCGCAGGGCGAACGCCGCCCGACGGACGAACGAGCCCATGTCGACGCCGTCGGCGCCGGTGTAATCGGTGGGGACCGGCGTGCCCGACTCGTCCTCGTAGTCGATCTCCTGGCGACGGGAGTCGACGATGACGTAGCCGTCCTGACCTTCGCCGAAGTACAGCCCCGGCTCCTCGATGCCGAGGCCGGCGCCGTCGCGCAGGGGCACACCGGACACGGCGAAGTTGGGGGACCCGTCGGTCTCACGCTCGTTGGTGGGCGCGGCGATCACGCCGTAGCCGTGGGTGTAGGCGAGGGTGGTGCCCTCCCACGACTGCTGGGGGACGTTCGAACGGTTGAGCTCACGGGCGGCGATGGCCACCTGGGTCGTCTCGCCGTCGATCTCGTAGCGGTCGATGTCGATGTCGCCGACCTCGTAGAAGCCGCGCAACGCCTGGAGGGTCTGGTAGGTGGCGCCGAGGACGTTCTCCTCGGGGTCCCACAGGCGGATGTTGTCGATGACATCGGCGTTGTCGGCCAGTTCCTGGTCGCCGATGTCGAAGTCGGGCCGGAACTCGTCGACCTCGACGGTGTCGAGTCCGATGGCGAACCGCGTCGCCTCGATGTTGCGCCGGATGAACTCCTGCTCGCGGGTCGACTCGGACGGCTCGACCTGGAAGCGCTGGACGAGGGCGGGGACGATGGTGCCGGCGAGGAGGGCGACGAGCGCCCACAGGCCGACGCCGAGCACCGGCAGGACCCAGCCCTTGCGGCGGATGTTCACGATGAACAGCAGGAACGACCCGACCGAGATGAGCATCAGGAGCTGGATGGCGGGGAGCTGCACGTTGACGTCGGTGTAGGTCGCGCCGTCGACGGTGCCCCGGGTGGAGACGGTGAGCTCGTACTGCTGGAGGTAGTAGCCCGCCGCCCGGACCAGGGCGAGCAGGCCCAGCAGGACCGACATGTGGACCCGGACGGCGGCCGTGACCCGCTCGGGGCCGGGTACCTGCAGGCGGATGCCGCCGTTGAGGTAGTGGGCCACGCCGGTGACGATCAGCACGATGACCACGGCGGCGAACAGCCAACTGGTCAGGAACGACAGGAACGGCAGTTGGAACACGTAGAAGCCGATGTCGCGCCCGAACTGGGGGTCCTGGCGGCCGAAGTCGCCGCCGTTGAGGAACAGGATCCAGGAGTTCCACTGGCTCGACACCCCGGCGCCGGCGATGACGGCGAACACCAACGAGACCCCGGCGCGCACCAGACCGGTGCGGCCGCCGATCACCTGTTGGTAGCGCTCGACGAGGTCTTCCTCGGGGCCGGCGGCGCGAAAGGCCGGGGCGTTGCGGTCGGCCACCAGCAGGTTCACCCACAGCAGGGCGAAGAAGGCGCCGGTGAAGAGCACGGCGAGGGCGAGCTTGGAGCCGAGCACGGTCCGCCACACCTGCGTCTGGCCCACCGAGTCGAACCACAGGTAGTCGGTGTAGAAGCCGGCGATCCCGCGCAGCGACGTGATGAGCACGAAGACGGCGACGGCGGCGACGACGAGCACGATGCGGCCACGGCCGGGATTTCGTTCCCTGATTCGTCGCCCGGGACGGGGCATGTCGGAGGCGGCGCGCATCGTGGGCGCTGATCCTACCGAGGGCTCCCCTGGTGCTCGGCGCGGGGTGGCGGCTCGGAGGCGGCGACGAGCAGGCAGCGACAGCCGGGGTGCGCCGGCGGCAGGAGGTCGCCCGTGGGATAGGCCGAGCCGGGCATGACCGGCCCGGCGAGCGCGTTGTCCTCGGCGTCGGGACACGGCACCCCGCCGTCATCGGCCACCCAGCACAACGGCGTCCCGGAACCTCGGGCGGCGTCGTAGGCGCCCCGGGCGAAGGCGGCGTGACCGAGGTGGCGGGCGACCTCGTCGACCCGCAGGGAGCGCCACTCGCGGTAGCGGCCGCGCACGCCCTCGGCGGCGAGCTCGACGTCGCCCTCGGCGCCCTCGACGGCCGCCAGCACCCGCGCCCGCAGCGGGGCGACGATGGTCGTCACCAACTCGCCCGTGAGGACGCCGCCGCCGACCAGGTCCTCCTCCACGCGCCGGAAAACGCCCTCGGGGTCGATCAGGGCGGCACCGGCGGCCGCCGCCTCGACGAGGACGGGAGCGGCGGTCTCGGCCCAGACCGCGACGCGGCCGTCGACGTCGGGCACGACGGCGGCGAGGTCGCCACCTTCGTGGCGACGGAGCTGGTCGAGCAGCTCGTTCTGCTCGTCGGCGAGCGTCCGCTTGAGGCGGCGGGCGAGCGCCGCGACGAGAGGGTCCAGCGCGGCGTCGCGGCGGGCCAGGAGGGCATCGCGGTCGGGACCGCCGCCGAGGTGCACCCGCACCTCGCTGTCGCTGACGATGGGGCGGGCGGTGACCGCTCCAGCAGTGGCGGAGGGCTCGGGAACGACCGGTGTCGACGGGCCGACGGGGTCGAGCCGGGCATCGGTCACCGGCTCCGGCGCCGGCGGGGGCGGGGGCGGCTGCTCCCGGTCGGGCTCGAGGGCGGTATCGGGCGCCCCGCCTCGCAAGCGGGCGAAGAGCGCATCGACGTCGGCGCCGCGCAAGGTGTTCGAGGTCCGGGCGCGCCCGGGCTCGGGCACCGAGGCGACGTCGTCGACGGGTGCCACCTGGGCGACGGGCGTGGGTCCGGCCGTGCTCTCGTCGGGCGCGTCGGCCAGCGAGACCTCGACCGGCGGTGGAGTCTCGTCGGCCGCCTCTCCGTCGGCCTCGTCGTCGTCGACCGCTTCGTCCTCGACCGCCTCGTCCCGGTCAGGCTCGTCCCCGTCCTGCTCGTCCGCGACCGCCTCGTCCCGGTCAGGCTCGTCCCCGTCCTGCTCGTCGCCGACCGCTTCGTCCGCGACCGCTTCGTCCGCGACCGCTTCGTCCGCGACCGCTTCGTCCGCGACCGCTTC
>JBBJOU010000238.1:0-4198 GCA_037724305.1 Acidimicrobiales bacterium | reverse complement strand
AACGACGAAACCCCCTGCTTGGCAGGGGGTTTCGCTCCGAGCGGACGACCGGATTCGAACCGGCGACCCTCACCTTGGCAAGGTGATGCTCTACCAACTGAGCCACGTCCGCGTGGGCTGGTGACTATAACCGAACCCTCGCTCCCCACCCGAACCAAACGGTTGCCGCGAGCCCACGGATCGAGGGGTCAGCCTCCTACGCGGTAACGAACCCGTTGGGCCATCTCGACCGCCAGCGGACGGTCGGCGATCTGGTCGACGACCAGTTGGCGGCCCCCGCTGACCAGGGTCAGGCTGGCGGTCCGGTCGTCCTGCCAACCCTGGACCTGGAGGCCGGAGTCGAGCTTGAAGCGCTCGTTCACGGGGCGCCACATGCGGTCGTCGGCGAGGACCAGTGCCTTGTCGGTCAGGACAAGCACGGCGGAGTTGCCCTCGTACTTGCCGGCGACGACGGCCTCGACCACCTCACCCTCCTCCAACAGCGCGCCGGCCACGGCGAACGCCGTCTTGGCGTGCTTGCGGGCCGAGTTGCCGAGACGACCGGCAGCGGCGCCGAGCGCGTTGGGGTCGGTGGGCCCGGCCGGAGCCTGCGGTCCGTAGCCCTGCGGTGTGGCCGGTGCGGCGGGCTGACCCCAGGCCGGGGCGGCAGGCGCAGAAGGCCCGCCCGGCCCGGCGGGCCCTCCCCATGCCGGTGTGCCAGCAGGTGGTGCTCCCCATGCGGGCGCGGCTGGCGGCGACGGCGCGGACGGCGCTTCCCAGGCGGGCCCGGTGGGCGGCGACGGCGCCGGGGGCTGCCAGGCGCCAGGGGGTGGCGGCTGGGGCGCTACGAACTGGCCAGGTTGTTCCCAGGGTGGCGGCGGTCCGCCGGCGCCCGGGGACGGAGGTGGGGGTCCGTCGCTGGGGGACGGAGGTGGGGGTCCGTCGCTGGGGGATGGCGGCGGGGGGCCGTCGCCGGGAGGCGGGGGCGGCGGGGGGCCGTCGCCAGGTGGAGGCGGCGGGGGCGTGATGCCGGGAGGGGGCGAATGGGTGCCACCGCTGGGCGGAGGTGGGGTGGCATCGTTGGGGGGCGGCGGCGGGTCAGTCGGAGGCGGCGGTGTGGCGTCGCTCGAGGACGGCGGCCCGCTGTCGCCCGACGGTGGCCAGTGCGACGGCGCGTCGGACGTGGACGGGGGTGACGGCGCGAACGGCGACCCGGGGGCAAGGGCGCCGGGGGCATCGGGTGAGCCACCCGGGGGGCCACCTGCGCGGTCGGCGGCGACCGCATGTTCGCCCGAGTCGGCGCCACTCCCCGCCTCGTGGTCACCGGCTGGTGAGTCGGAGGCGGAGTGACCAGGAGGCTCCGGTAGCGAGCTCGAGGCGGCGCCGGCTGAGGGCGCCGACAGTTGTGACCCACAGGTCATGCAGAACTTCGAGCCTGCGTCGTTCTCGGACCCACATGCCGCACACTGCATCGATCGTTTCCTTCACCGGGAGACTGTTGGGCCGAATGGTACGCGACCGTGGGACCGTCGGGCGCGAGACGCTCGGGTCAGGCCGGCCGGTCAGTTGTCGGGTTCCTCGAGCGCCGCCGCGAGCAGCGCCCGTCCGTGATCCGAGAAGGCGATGCCCGCAGTGGCGGCCAGACCGGCAGGCGACATCTTCTTCGCCGTGCGCTGCACCACGTCGAGGGTGTGCTCGTCGCCGAGGCGAGCGGCCAACTCGTCGAACTGGAGCTCGAGGAACACCAGGCACAGAGCATCCTCATGGGTCTGGACGTCGGGATCGGTGCTGAGGTGCGCCTTGGACACGATGGCGGCGACCCGTTCGATGGTGTCGCCGTCGTATCCCACTGCGGTCAACAGGTCCGACACCTCCGCTGCTTGGCGTCGCTTCTGGTCGGCGCGCCAACGCAGGTACGCCGCCCGACCGTCGGGGTAGCTCGCACGCGGCGACACCCATCGACGGAGGTGGTGAGCCCGCGCCGCCAGGCGTTGGGCGTCCGACGCCTCCGGGTCGAGGACCTCCAGCCAGTGGCTCATCCGCTCGGCGTGCAGGACCTCCTTGGGACGCAGCACGCCGTCGACGTCGACCTGGACCGGATCTTCGGCGTTGGCGGCGTCGATCGCGGCGAGCGCCTTTGCCAACAACGCGGGCCCGGGCAGCCCCTCAACCACCTTGAGCATCGGGCGGTCGGAGGTCGATCCGCAGCGTGAGGATGCCATCCTCCATGGTGGCCTCGGCGTCGCCGATGATGGCGAAGTCCTGGAAGTCGGCTTGGGCCTGCTCGATCAGTCGGGTGCGCTCCGGACCGGCCACCGGCGGGAGGTTCCGACGCTTCACGGCGCCGGCACGATCCCGGAACCGCTGCAGCATGACTTCGATGTCGAGGGCTTCGGCCATCCCGTCACGGTACCGGGGTCTCGGAGCGACGGTCAGGACGGGCGACGGGAGCGGTAGGCCATGGCCCGTTGCGCTCGCGTCAGCCGGAAGCGACGTTCGGCAGGGGGAACCTCCACCCGCTCGTGCTCGCCGGTTCCTCGCGGCTCCCAGGTGTCGTCGGCTGCGGGGTGATCGGCGCCCGCCACCGCCCGCCTGGAACGCCGACCCGCTTGGGGCGGCCGGCCGCGGGGCCGCGGGGTGTCATCCGCGACCGCCCCAGCAGCGTCATCAGCCCCAGCAGCCCGAGCGGCCGGAGCTGCGTGCGGCACCGGCCTGGTCTGACGCCAGTAGCGGAACGTCAGCAGGCTCAAGGCGACCGCCACCCCAATCAGCGCCGCCACGACCACCCAGATCTTGCGGTTCTCGTCGGCCACCCGACGGCTGCCCCCGCCGGCAGCGGGCTCGGTGGTGGACGTGGGGGCCTCCGTGGACCCCGGCCCTCCCGAGGCGGCCGTGGTCGGGCTGTCGACCAGCGTCGTAGTGGAGACGCCCGGATCCTGCGCAGCTCGCGCCGACGCCGGACTGGCCCCAAAGCAGCTGAGCGTGACCAACACCACGAGCAGGATCGAGACCGTGGCCAGGCGGAGAAAACGTCCGCATGCAGGTGACGCCGGCGTGACCGGCAGGGGGCGAGTGCGCAGGGCGATCACGAAGTTGCGATGGTAACGGCCGGTGTCGGCGCCGGGCACGTCATCGATCCGGTCACCTCTGGTGCTGAGGGCACGAGTAGGTGGTGCGGCCGCCGATCGTGCGCCGCTGGAGGAGCGCACCGTCGCGCGGGCAGGCACCATCGCGACGCCGAGCCACGTGCAGGTCGCCCGTGTGCGAACCGCCGCGGTCGAACAACGTGCGCACCGTCGACCGAACATGGCGCTGCAGTCGGGCCAGGTCGGCACCGACGACCGAGCCCGCCGGGCGAGCCGGGTCGAGCGCAGCCCGCCACAAGGTCTCGTCGACCAGGAGGTTGCCGAGGCCGGCCACTCGGGACTGGTCGAGCAGTCGGGCCTTGAGGGGTGCCCTCGAACCGGCGAGGGCGGCACGGAGCTGTCCCAGGGTGAGCAGCCAGGCATCGGGGCCGAGGGCTCCGAGGTCAGGGTCCAGCTCCACCCCACCCAGGCGCCTCGGGTCAGAGATCCGCAGCCGGGCTCCGTCGTTCAGGCGTAGGGCGAAGCGGTCCCATACCGGTAGGTCGCGTCTCGACGAGTAGACGAGCTCGACGATGGGAGCGTCATCGTCGAGGACCAGTCGTCCCGACATGCCGAAGCGCAGCCCGAGCGGGGGCCGGTCGTCGTCGAGCTCGACCACGAGCAGCTTGCCGATGCGTTCGGTGCCCACAATGGTCGCTCCGCCCACTGCGTCGACGACCCCGCTCGGCGTGAGACCCCGCTTCAGGAACCAGGCGTCGGGCGCCTCCACCTCGGAGATGCGTCGGCCCACCGCCTTGTCGGCCAGCCGCCGGTACACCTCCACCTCGATCAGCTCGGGCACGGCGGCAACCTACCGAAGCGCCCCGAACCACCCGAACCGCCCTTCACCCGTCGGGATACCGCACGCCGACCGCCGCCAGGATGGCGTCGAGGGTGGTCGCCAGGGCCAGGCTCTCCGAGAGGGGCATGAGCGGGCTCTCCCGCTCCCCTGCCGCCAGGCACCGTTGGACCTCGGAGGCCTCGTGGTGGAGCCCGATGCCGGTGATGGGCGCGTCGACCGTCCGGACGCCGTCGAGGTTGCGCACGACCAGCGACTCGGGCTGGTGCATGGACGGAGGGAGCTCGATCGTGCC
>JBBJOU010000237.1:0-4198 GCA_037724305.1 Acidimicrobiales bacterium | reverse complement strand
GCAGGCCGTTGAGCAGCAGCGTCTGCTGGGTCTCGGCCAGGCCCAGCTCCCACGGCCCGCCGGCGTGCTTGAGCGAGGTGAGGGGGGCGGCGCCGGTGCCGCCGTCGTGGCCGGAGATGAGGACCACGTCGGCTTTGGCCTTGGACACGCCGGCGGCCACGGTGCCCACGCCGACCTCGCTGACCAGCTTCACGTGGATGCGGGCCGAGGGATTGGCGTTCTTCAGGTCGTGGATGAGCTGCTTGAGGTCCTCGATCGAGTAGATGTCGTGGTGCGGCGGCGGGCTGATGAGCCCGACGCCCGGTGTCGAGAACCGGGTCTCGGCGATCCACGGGTACACCTTGGCGCCGGGCAGTTGGCCGCCCTCGCCGGGCTTGGCCCCCTGGGCGATCTTGATCTGGATGTCGTCGGCGTTGGTCAGGTACTCCGACGTCACACCGAAGCGCCCCGACGCCACCTGCTTGATGGCCGAGCGACGCAGGTCGCCGTTGTCGTCGGCGGTGAAGCGGCGCACGTCCTCGCCACCCTCGCCGGTGTTCGACTTGGCGCCGATGCGGTTCATGGCGATGGCCAGGGTCTCGTGGGCCTCGGCCGAGATCGACCCGTAGCTCATGGCGCCCGTCGAGAAGCGCGTGAGGATCGACTCGACCGGCTCGACCTCGTCGACGGGGATCGGCTGGCGGTCGCCGGCGAAGTCGAACAGACCGCGCAGCGTGAACAGCCGGCGGGACTGGTCGTCGACCGCGGTCGAGTACTGCTTGAAGACGTCGTAGCGCTTGGTACGGGTGGCGTGCTGCAGCTTGAACACCGTCTCGGGGTTGAACAGGTGCAGCTCGCCCTCACGGCGCCACTGGTACTCGCCGCCCCCCCACAGGTCGCGATGGGCGGCCTCCTCGGGGCGCTCCATGTGGGCGAAGCGGTGGCGACGGGCCCCTTCCTCGGCGATGACGTCGAGGCCGATGCCGCCGAGCTTGGAGGTGGTGCCGGTGAAGTACTCGTCGACGACCTCGGTCGACAACCCGACCGCCTCGAAGATCTGGGCGCCGGTGTAGGAGGCGACGGTGGACACGCCCATCTTGGACATGACCTTGAGGATCCCCTTGCCGGCGGCCTTGACGTAGCTGCGCACCGCCTGGCGCTCGTTGACGCCCTGCAGGATGCCTTGGCGCACGAGGTCGATGATGGAGTCGAAGGCGAGGTAGGGGTTGATGGCCGCCGCCCCGTAGCCGCACAGCAGGGCCATGTGGTGCACCTCGCGGGCCTCGCCGGTCTCGACGATCAGCCCCACCTGGGTGCGGGTCTTCTCGCGGATCAGGTGGTGGTGCACGGCTCCGACCAGCAGCAGGGCGGGAATGGGGGCCAGCTCGGCGCTCGTGTGGCGGTCGGAGAGGATGATGATCTTGGCGCCGGCGGCGATGGCCTCCGACACCTTGGCCCGCACGTCCTCGATCGCCCGGCGCAGCCCTTCGCCGCCCTCGGCCACCGGGTACAGGCCGTCGATGGCAAAGGCCCGGAAGCCGGGGAACTCGTCGTCGTCGTCGATGTAGAGCAGATTGGCCAGCTGCTCGTTGGTGAGGATCGGGTAGGGCACTGCGATCTGGCGACAGCTCGACGGGCCGGGGGCGAGCAGGTTCGACTCGGGGCCGAGGGTGGCGCCGAGGGAGGTGACCAGCTCCTCGCGGATGGCGTCGAGGGGAGGGTTGGTGACCTGGGCGAAGAGCTGGCTGAAGTAGTCGAACAACAACCGGGGCCGGGCCGACAAGGCGGCGATCGGCGTGTCGGTGCCCATGGACCCGAGGGCCTCGATGCCGATCTTGGCCATGGGGGCGATGAGGATCTTCAGCTCCTCGGTGGTGTAGCCGAAGGTCCGTTGCTGGGCCACAACCGAGCTGTGCTGCGGCGTCAGGAAGTGGCGGGGGGGCAGGTCGTCGAGGTGCACCAGCCCGTCGTGCAGCCACTCGGCGTAGGGGTGCTCCGCCGCGAGGTCGGCCTTGATCTCGTCATCGGCGATGATGCGCCCCTGGGCGGTGTCGACCAGGAACATGCGGCCCGGCTGCAGCCGGCCCTTCTCGATGACCGAGGCGACGGGCAGGTCGAGCACGCCGACCTCGGAGGCCATCACCACCAGGCCGTCGTCCGTGACCCAGTAGCGGCTGGGGCGCAACCCGTTGCGGTCGAGCACCGCGCCCACCACGGTGCCGTCGGTGAAGGTCACCGAGGCGGGACCGTCCCATGGTTCCATCAACGTCGAGTGGAACTCGTAGAACGCCCGCTTCTCGACCGACATCGACTCGTGGTGCTCCCACGCCTCGGGGATCATCATGAGCACGGCGTGGGGCAGGCTCCGCCCACCGAGGGCCAGCAGTTCGAGGGCCTCGTCGAAGCGGCAGGTGTCCGACGAACCCGGGGTGCAGATCGGGTAGGCCCGCTCGAGGCCGGGCAGGTCGTCGCTCTCGAGCAAGGCTTCGCGCGCTCGCATCCAGTTCTCGTTGCCCATCACGGTGTTGATCTCTCCGTTGTGGGCGACCAGCCGGTAGGGGTGGGCCAGCGGCCACGACGGGAACGTGTTGGTCGAGAACCGTGAGTGGACGAGGGCGATGGCCGTCTCGAGCCGCTCGTCGAGCAGGTCAGGGAACACCACCGGCAGTTGGTCGACGGTGAGCATCCCCTTGTAGACGAGCGTGCGGCACGACAGCGACGGGAAGTAGACGCCGGTCGCCGCATCCTTGTCGCCGGCGGCAACGTCGCCGGCGCCCACCTCGTGCTCGGCGCGCTTGCGGGCGATGAAGCAGCGGCGGTCGAGGTCGATGCCGGTCTCGCCCCGCTCGCCGGCCACCAGCACCATGCGCATGATGGGCATGGCGTCGCGGGACATGGAGCCGAGCCCGCTGGCGTCGGTGGGGACGTCGCGCCAGGCGAGGACGGTGAGGCCCTCGCTGGCGAACACCTTCTCCACGTCGGCGGCGACCTCATCGGCGAGGGTCGCCTCGGCCGGCAGGAAGGCGGTGCCCACGGCGTAGGCGCCCGCGGCGGGCAGGTCCACGTCGACCACGGCCCGCAGGAAGGCGTCGGGGACCTGGATGAGGATGCCGGCGCCGTCGCCGGTGTTCTCCTCGGCCCCGGTGGCGCCCCGGTGGTCGAGGTTGCGCAGCACCTCGAGCGCCCGCTGGAGCATCCCGTGGCTGCGCCGGCCGTGGAGGTCGGCGACGAAGCCGACGCCGCAGGCGTCGTGCTCGGCGGCGGGATCGTAGAGCCCGGTGGCGGCGGGGCGGCCGTCGCCGGGGGCGCGGCGCCCGGGGACGCGTTGGGTGGAGCGGGTCGGGAGCATCGTCACTGTCGTCTCGTTCCGTGCGCGTCGGTCGGTCGGGTCGGCCGCGGGAAGGCCGGGCTCGGTCGGGTGGCGCAGCGGGGACGGCGGTGGCCCAGCGGCAACGGTGCCGATGGTACCGCCCGGCTGACGCCGATCGCGAACCTGATACCGGCCCACCAGCCCTCCTAGCTTTGCCCTCATGGCCCGTCCCACGCCCGACCAGCTCGCTGCGGCCACCGACCTCGCCCGGTTCATCGACGCCTCGCCGTCGCCGTTCCACGCCGTGGCCGAGGCCGCCCGCCGCCTGGACACCGCCGGCTTCGTGGGTCTCGATGAGACCGACGCGTGGGAGGAGCGGGCTGGCGGCCGGCGCTACGTCGTGCGGGACGGCTCGTTGGTGGCCTGGTCCGTCCCCGCCAGCCCGGCCGCGGGACTGCCCCTGCGCCTGGTGGGCGCCCACACCGACTCGCCCAACCTGCGGGTGAAGCCCCGCCCCGACCGCAGCGTGGCCGGCGCCCGCCAACTCGCCGTCGAGCCCTACGGGGGGGTGCTCCTGAACTCGTGGCTCGGGCGTGAACTGGGCCTGTCGGGTCGGGTGGCGCTCCGCAGCGGTGCGCTCCCCCTCGTGCGGGTCGACCGGCCGGTCCTGCACCTCCCGCAACTCGCCATCCACCTCGACCGCGGCGTCACCACCGAGGGCCTCAGGCTCGACCCCCAGCACCACATCGTCCCCGTCTGGGGGGTGGGCACCGGCGACGCGGGGGGGTTCCGTCGCTTCCTGGCCGCCGAGGTGGGCAGTGGCCTCGACGAGATCGTCGCCTGGGACGTGATGGCCCATGACCTGGCACCGTCGACGCTCGCCGGGCGCGACGGCGACCTGCTGTCGGC
>JBBJOU010000236.1:0-4211 GCA_037724305.1 Acidimicrobiales bacterium | reverse complement strand
CGGTAGAAGTCGGTGAGCACCGGCACCAGCTCGGCGTAGGTGTCGAACAGGCGGTCCATGTCGCCGACGTAGCGGGTGCCCAGCGGTGAGCCCAGCACCTCGGGCGGGCGGTGGAAGCGGTAGCGGCCCCCGATGCGGCCGTCGTAGGCGATGTAGCGGGTCGACTGCTCGAGGTAGCTCATGAGCCGGCCCCACTCGAGCACCTTGGTGAGCAGGTTCGACGCCTGCTCACACGCCAGATGGACCCCGCCGAGCTGGGCCACGGAGTCGTCGCCGTACTCGAAGAACACCCGGTCGTAGAGCTCTTCGGCCCGCCGGAGCCCGACGGTGGCGTCGATGCCGACGTCGCCGGAGATGTCGAGCTCGCCCACGAACTCGTCGAGGAACAGCCGCCGCAGGCTCTTGGGCGACCGGCTGTAGCGGGCGAACAACGCTCCTTTGACCACCTCGGGCAGGTTGACCAGGGCGAACACCGGCCCGTCGAGGTTGGTCACGTACCGCCGGAGGATGTCGGCCTCGGCGGGGCTCCACTCCTCGGGGACGTAGACGCTCACGGCTGGCGACACTAGGGGTCGGCACCGGCGCCACCCGCGGATGGTGACCGGAGGGTCAGCCGGCCCGGCGGCGCTCGGTGCGGACGGCGAGGAGGACGGCGACGGCGGCGACGGCCAGCGGGTACCAGAGGGCGTGGGGGTCGTCGGTGGTGCCGAGCCACGACTGGCGGAGGCCGCCGATGAGGTGGGTGAGGGGCAGGACATCGGCCACGGACTGCATGCCGGCGGGCATGACGTCGCGAGGCGGGCCGCCGCCGCCGAGGAGGAACATGGGGACGAAGATGAGGTTGCCCAGGGCGTTGGCGGCGCGGCCCGTCGAGAGCAGGGAGCCGAGGGCGACACCGATGGCGATGCAGCAGGCCAGCGCCGCCAGGTACCAGCCGAGGACGCCGAGGGGGTCGACCGGCATGGCCAGGCCGTAGACGGCGGCGCCGGTGGCCAGCACGACGGCCACCGCCACCGTGGCCAGCACGGCCCCGAGCAGGATCTCGGTGGCGATCAGGGCGCCGGCGCCGACGCCGGACGCCCGGAACCGTCGCACCACGCCCAGCTCCCGGTTGCCGGCCAGGTGCACGGGGATGGTGATGAGCGCGAGCGAGGCGAGGACCACACCGATGTAGCCGGCCAGGTAGTGGTCGCTGGGCGACACTCCCCCGAACTCGGGGTCGGGAGTGTCGCCGAACACGCCGGCCAGCACGAGCACGGTGGCGAGGGGGAAGCCGATCAGGCTGACCGCAACCACGGGCTCGCGCCGGAACAGGCGCAGTTCGTTGGCGGTGAGGTGCAGGACGGTCCGGAGGCCGGCGCGCAGCGCGCTGGGCGTCGGCGTGGTGGGGAGGGCGACGGGGTAGGTGGGTGCGGTCATGCGGGCTGCTCCTGGGTCAGGGCGACGAAGCTGTCTTCGAGCGACGGGAACTGGGCGTGGAGGTCGAGCGCCGGCCGGTCGCAGGCGACGAGGTGGGCGCCGACGTGGGCCAGCACCGGTCCGGTACCGGAGATCCGGACCGCGGCGCCATGGCGGTCGACCCGGTCCACGCCGGGCAGGTCCCGCAGGGGGCGGACGTCGAGGTCGGGGTCGGTGAAGGTCACCGTCGTTGCCCCGCCGAGCGCCTCGACGATCGAGGCCGGGGTGCCGTCGGCGACCACCCGGCCCCGGTCGAGCACGACGATGTGGTCGCACAGACGCTCGGCCTCCTCGACGTCATGGGTGACCAGCACGACGGTTGTGCCGCCGTCGCGGATGCGGCGCACCACGTCCCAGGTGTGGCGGCGCCCCACCGGGTCGAGGTTCTGGGTCAGCTCGTCGAGGAAGACGAGGGTGGGCCGGCCGA
The DNA here is from genome assembly GCA_037724305.1 of Acidimicrobiales bacterium. GTDB lineage: Bacteria > Actinomycetota > Acidimicrobiia > Acidimicrobiales > JACDCH01 > JBBJOU01. Next base: position 2,326 of record JBBJOU010000236.1, on the reverse strand, counting down.
CCAGGGCGAGGGCGACGAACAGGCGCTGGCGCTCGCCCCCGGAGAGGGCGCCGAACGGCCGGCGGAGCAGCCCGTCCAGTTGCCACTCCTCCGCCAGCTCATCGAGGGGGCGGGGCGTCGGGTGCAGCGAGGCGAACAGCCGGAGGGCCTCGCCCACCCGGATGCGGTCGGACAGGGCGGCGTCCTGGAGCTGGGCGCCGATGCGCCGGCGCAGCCGGTCGCCCGCCACCGCCGGGTCGAGGCCGAGGACCTCGACGATCCCGCCGTCGGCGCGCCGGAGCCCCTGCAGGATCTCGACCGTCGTGGTCTTGCCCGCCCCGTTGGTGCCGAGGAGCCCGAACAGCTCACCCTCGCCGACGGCGAAGGAGACGCCGTGGAGCACCGGCGTCTCGCCGTAGCGCTTGTGCAGGTCACGGACCTCGATGACCGGTCTCGACCGGGGTTCGAGGCGGCCGGGTGATGGGGACAGTGTCGTGGTCGGCATGTGGTGATGCTGCGCTCTCAGACCTTGGCGCGCATCGGGCCGTGGTGGTCAGCCGGCCTCCGACCCCGGGTGGGGGTCGACGATCCCGTGGTCGTAGGCGAAGACGATCGCCGCCGCCCGGTCACGGACGCCGAGCTTGGCGAAGATGGAGCCGACGTGGCTCTTGACGGTGGCCTCGCCGACGATGAGCGCGGTGGCGATCTCGCCGTTGGTGGCGCCCCGGGCCATGAGGCGCAGGACGGCGTGCTCCCGGTCGGTGAGCTGGTCGACCCGCGCCGCCCGGGCCCGGCGGGGCGCCAGGTTGGCCCGGAACGCGGTGAGCACCCGCGGTGCCACCTTGGGGTCGAGCCAGGCGGCGCCGCCGGCGACGGCGCGGGCGGCGGCGATCAGGTCGTCGGCCGCAGTGTCCTTGAGGACGAAGCCGGCGGCGCCGGCGTCGAGCGCCCCCCACAGGGCGTCGTCGTCGTCGAAGGTGGTGAGGATGAGGACGGGCGGCTCGTCCGCCGCCTGGCGCAGCAGCCGCACCGCCGTCACGCCGTCCATCCGGCGCATGCGCACGTCCATGAGGACGAGGTCGGGGTGGTGGGCGGCGACGGCGGCAAGCACCTCGTCGCCGTCGTCGCACTCGGCGACGACCTCGAAGCCGTCGTCGGGCCCGAGGATCCGGGCGACCCCCGCCCGGACCACGGGCTGATCGTCGACGATGAGGACCCGGATCACGGCGTCGGCACCGCGACGGTGACCGGCAACCGGGCGTCGACCCGCCACCCGTCGGCCGTCGGTCCGGCCTGCAACTCGCCCCCGAGCGCACGGGCCCGCTCGCCCATCCCGACCAGGCCGAAGTGTCGGCCGTCGGGGTCGGCCGCGACCGCGGCGCGGCCCCGATCAGCGACGACGAGATGCACTGCGCCGTGGTCGACGTCGATGACAAGCTCGACGGAGTTCTCGGGCGCATGGCGGGCGACGTTGGCGAGGGCCTCCCGGGCGATGCGGTGCACGGCGGTGCCCACGGCGCCATCGAGCTCGGTGACGGCGGCGGCCACGGTCGCCTCGAGCGCCAAGCCCGCCCGGCGGTACTCCTCGACCAGCTCGCCGATGTCGGCCGAACCGGCGAGGGCTCGGTCGGTGCCCCGCTCGTGGGTGCGCAGGGCGGCCACCGTGGCGCGGATCACCTCCAGGCTCCCCCGGCCGACGGTCTCGGCGTCGACCAGCGCCCGCTCCGCCTCGTCGAGGTCGCGGCGCAGGACGTGACGGGCGCCGGTGACGTGCAGGAGCATGGCGGCGAGGGTGTGGCCGGCGAGGTCGTGCAGCTCGCGGGCGATGCGGCGGCGCTCCTCGGCCACCGCCTGCTCCGCCAGCGCATCCCGCGCCTGGCCGAGCGCGTCGATGAGCGCCTGCTGGCGGCGCAGCAGCCGCCCCAGCGCGAAGGTCAACACCGCCGCCGAGCTCCACGGCGACCAGGCGATCCCCTCGTCGGGCACCAGGACCTCCGCCAGCAGCAACGGCGCCGCCGCCGTCGCCACCAGGACGGCGACCGGCCGCAGCCATGAGGCGCTGTGCCACGCCACGTAGAGCATCATGAGCTCGGTCAGGAACAGCGCCCCCTCCAGGACCGCGCCGCGCGAGATCACCAGGACGACGGGGCCGAGCACCAGCGCGGCGAACACCTCGCCCGGCAGTCGCGCCACCAGGCCGCGCAGGACGAAGGCCCCGACGGCCGGTGCCAGCAGCAGGAGGTCGACGCCCCCTCCGGGATCGGTGAGCTGGGCGATGACGGTCACCGGTCAGCGCCGCCCCCACGAGGAACGGCAGCTGGTCCCGTCCCGTCGGCACCTCGGGGCG
>JBBJOU010000235.1:0-4221 GCA_037724305.1 Acidimicrobiales bacterium | reverse complement strand
TGATCTCTTCGAGAAACCCCTCGTGGGCCCCGAGGGCCGGATCCTCGATCGTCCCCTCAACGAAGACGACGACGAAATGGGCGGACCGGCCATCAGGTTTGCGCCGGAGGATCCTGCCCATCCGCTGGATCATCTGCCGGCGGCTGCGGCTGGCGGCCAGGATGACGGCGGTGTCGGCGGCGGGCACGTCGACGCCCTCGTCGAGGATCTGGGGGGCGCTCACCACATCGAGCGCGCCGGCGGCAAAGCGAGACAGCACGCCTCTCCTGGCCGTCCTGTCCAGCCCGGAGTGGGTTGCTTCTGCCCGCAAACCGGCTTGGACGAGCACCTCGGCGGCACTCTCGGCGGCAGCGATGCTCTGGGTGAACACGATCGCTCGATCGGCTTGGGCCAGGGTCGCCGCCAGCCCGAGGAGGGCATGGGTCTTGGCCGGCGTCTCGGCCAGGAGGTGGCGGCGTTCCTGCATGGCCCGCAGGTAGGAGCGGGCGGTGGCTGAGCCCTCACGTTCACCGTTCCGGGCCAGCTGGGCGAGGGCGGTGAAGAACGTGCCGACGGGTTCGGCCGGGACGAGGCCGGCGGCGACGAGCTGGGCCCTGGCTCGAGACAGCTCGTGGCTGAGCTCGTCGTAGGCGCCCCGTTCGGTGGTGGTGAACCCGACGCCGAGGAGCGTCACGCCGAAGCGCGCGGTCACGCCGTCGGCGAGCGCCCGGCGGTAGCCCATCCGAAAGCAGGTGCCCCCGAAGTAGGGGTCGAGCCAGGCCTGGCGGCCGTCGTCGGACCGGTCGTAGGTGGCGCTGAGGCCGAGCCGCTGCGGGAAGCGGGCGTCGAGCGCCAGCCGGTTCCCGTCGGACCCGTACCGGTGGCACTCGTCGGCGACCAGGAGGCCCCCGGGCCGGCGGGGGCGGAGGTCAGCGGCCCGGGCCGAGTTCACCACGGCCACGAGCACGTCGTCGCGGCCGAGGTCGCCGTGGTGACCTCCGCCGAGCAGCCCGACGCGGGTGTAGGAGGGAAGATGCTGGTCCAGCACGTGCCGCCACTGGACCAGGAGCTCGGTGGTCGGCACCAGGACGCACACCTGCCCGCCCGCGGCCAGCTCGTCACGGGTGGCCGCCACCCCGAGCATCGTCTTGCCCGTGCCGGTGACCGCCTCGACCACGCCACGGCGTCCTCGGCACCGCCAGGAGTCGAGCGCCTCTCGCTGCCAGGCGTACAGCTCGGGCATCGGTGCGTCATCGGCCGGGGTCACGTCGGTCCGGTTCGGGGGCGGGATCTGGTCGGCCAGCCACCACCGACGAGGGGTCCCGTCGCCGCCCCGGAAGCGGCTGGGGGAGCCGGCGAGGACGCGGGTCACATCTGCGGTCGTGATCGATACCCGCCCTCGCCGCCAGAGGGCGTCGCGCACCTCCGTCGGCGTTCGTCCCGGTGCCAGGTCGAGGACCGCGGCGACCTCCTGGGCGGCCGTCACGAACCACCTCTCACGCTGGTGGACCCGGCTCCTCGCTGCGATCCGGCCCTGCCGCGACGTCGATGTCCTCGGTGTAGTCGAGGTTGACCTCGGTGGACGCGATGTCGGGGTCGTAGGAGGGATCGAGGCGGCGCAGGTCCCATTCGTTGATCCACGCCCGCACGTACTGCCGCATCCGGTTCGACGGGAGCCGCTCGAGGCCCTCGACATCGGGGGGATCCCAGCCGAAGGCGGCGCCGTGGATCTCCTTCAGCTTGGCGTAGGTGTTGTCGAGCTCGTCGCGGCCGGGAGGCTGGAGCCTGATCTGCTCCCGCTCGATGACCCGCATGCCCGTCTCGGCCAGGCCGGCGAGAAGGTCCTGTTCGGCCGTGCCCTTGGCCCGCAGCCGCTTGGGGATGAGCTCGACGTCGTTCTTGCCCACGAGGACCTGGGCCTCGAAGTCATCGACGGTCGTCAGTACCGAACAGAGCGGTGCGCCGGGGTCGTCCCGGTCGCCGCGCGCCCACCGGGCAACCTCGGCGTAGGACTTGGCCCGTTGCAGCAGCGAGTACCGGCCGATCAGCTCAACCTCGTCGAGCAGCACCACCCAGCCCTGGTGGCCTGCCGCCCTGATGAGCCGGGAGACGAAGCGGAACCGTTGGACGGCCAGGTCGCGCTCCTTGGCGGCGGCCAGCTTGTAGGTGGCCGCGACCCCGGCTTCCTTCAGGCGTCGGCGCAGGTCGGCGACAGGGAGCGGGTCGCCGGCCCAGAACCGGACGATGCGGTCGGCGAACTCGGCGTCACCCCGGGCGTACTCGTACAGGAACAGGCTGGCCGCGAAGCGGCTGTTGAGAGGAGCGTCGTCGTGGTGCACCCACCGGTAGAGCTCGGCGTAGGCCGCCGAACCGGTCTGGAGGTCGGCGGCGATCTCGTCGATGGCCGAGCCGGTCCGGCCGGGGACCCGGGCGCTGGCGACGGCTGCGGCGAAGACCTTGGCGGGGTCGTGGAGGGCGGTCTCCTTGGAGATGACGACCGTTGAGACCACGAAGCCGGCGTCGAGGGCGCGGTGGGCCAGGTGCTCGAGGACGTGGCTCTTGCCCGAGCCGAACCCGCCACCGATGAGCATCCCGCCAGCCGGGTCGCCCTCCGAGAGCCCCGCCGTGGCGTCGAGCAGCTGGGTGAACCGGTCCTCGACCGCGGTCTGCTGGGATCCCAGGGCGGCAACCGCATCGCGGTTGGGTACGCCGGCCCGCAGCGCCTCGAGCGCCCGCCGGCACTCGACCGCCCGTGCGGCAGCCCCGCTCATGGTGTCCCGACCCGGACCAGCGACGAGAAGGGGTTATCGCGCCGACGGTCACGGACCTCGTCGTGGATGCGCAGCTTCAGCGCCTGGTAGGCGTCGACGCCGCGCGCCCCGTCGCTGAGGAACTCGGGGGCGGCCAGCACGATCACGCAGCAGTGCGACAGCTCGTCGGTGTTGTCGACCAGCTGGCGAAGCAGCTCGTAGCCGTCGAGCAGCGCCGCCTTGGTGTAGTAGAGCCCGCTGCGCTCCTCGGGCCTAGGCCGGCGGGCGAAGCCGAAGCGGCGCACGTCGAGTTCGAGGAGGAGGCCCGCGCTCTCGTTGGCGGCCAGCCAGTGAGCCAGCGAGAACAGGAGCTGGCGGGCGTTGTGACGCCCGATGCGCCGGAAGATCATGGCGGACCGGAGCACCGAGATCTGCTTGAGCTCTCCCCGAAGCCAGTCGAGCACCGCGGCGTGCTCGGCCTCGGACACCTGGCCGGACCGCAGCTGAGCCTGGCACAGCCGGAGCATGGCGACTCGGAACTCCTGCACCATGGCGAAGTCCCGGAAGACCCGCTGCTGCAGCTGGCGGTTCACGTCACGGGACAGCTCGCCCGGGTCGACCTGGTGGTGGGCGGCAACCGATTCGACCGAGACGTCCTGCTGCGCCGGTGGCACGGGGTGGGAGGCGTCGGCGTACGCGGTGCGGACGGCACCGGCGGCCAGACCGTCCCAGTCGACCTGGCGGGCCACGGCGAACAGGATCTGATCGATCATGTGGGCCCGGACCAGAGCACCATCGATCCGGACGCTCACGTAGCCGGCCTCATGGGCGTGCCGGCCCAGCTCCGCGCTGAACAAGCCGGCCTGATCGTCGTCGGCCGGGACCACGAACTTGACCGCCGCCCCACCCTGGCTGATGTAGGACCCGAGGTACTCCTGGCCGAGGAACGCGGCGTACTCGCCCGGGGCGATCACGTGGCTCGCCCGGCGAAGGTGATCCCGGCGTACACCTTCTCCTGCCCAGACCGGGTGACGGTGGTGAGGACACCCGAGCCGCGGGTGAGGGCGCTGGCCGGCAGGTGCATCACTCGGCCGTCCCGGGCCGTGGTCACCCCGCTCTGGTCGAGCAGGTAGAGGTCACGGGCGAACTCCTGCTTGGTGTAGTCCCGCCCGGAGCCGGGCAGGACCGTCAGGGCGGCGTAGATGTCGATGAGCTTTACGGTGGCGCCGGCCCGCAGCCCTCTTCGCCCGGTGACCGAGTCGAAGGCCACCGCCAGCGCCTCGAGGAACGGCTCGGGTTTGAACTTTGGGGGCTTGGCCTGGAGCTCGGCGAGGGTCCTCACCAGCACGGAGGGGCGCACGCGCCGGTCCTTCTTCTTGTCGATGACGACGGTGGTGTCGGTCACCGAGACCTGCACGATGGCTGGGTAGCTCAAGATGCGGTCGTCGGACTCGAAGGCCTGGACGCCCTCCCCGTGGGCGAGGGCCAGCAC
>JBBJOU010000234.1:0-4238 GCA_037724305.1 Acidimicrobiales bacterium | reverse complement strand
CGGTAGGTGCCGAAGCTCCAGAGGTTGCCCTCGGGATCGGCGAGGGAGAATCCGGTCGAGCCGTAGTCCTCATCGCGCATGCCCGCCACGATGGTCGCCCCGAGTGCGGTCGCCCGCGCCAGCACCGCGTGGGGATCGTCGGTGACCACATACACCGATCCGGCGCCTGTCGGTCGGGCGGCGAACGGGCCCTGCTTGGCGGCGGCCGAGCTCATCATCACAGCACCGCCCTCGGGCCAGGCCAGCTCGGCGTGGGCGACGTCGCGACCGTCCTCGCCGGGTACGACGAGGTGCTCGGTGAAGCCGAGGGCGGTGAGGAAGGCGATGGCGGCGGGGGCGTCGTCGTAGCCCAGGCAGGGCCACACGGTTGGGGCGGGGGCATCGGTCATGGGGTCATGGTGCACCGGCGAGCGCGGCACTGTCTTGGACGGACGGGAGACCTTCGGCGGCGAGCCAGGCGGTGGGGGTGCAGCCGGCCAGGTCGTGCCAGTCGCGGGTGAGGTGGGCCTGGTCGAAGTAGCCGCACTCGGCGGCGACGTCGGCGATGCCGCCGCGGTCGGACCGCTCCAGGCGACGCCGGGCGCGGTCGAAGCGGACGACCCGGGCGGCCGCCTTGGGAGCCAGGCCGAGCTCGGCCCGGAAGCGCTGGGCGAGGTGGCGCCGGCTCCAGCCCACCTCGGCCGCCAGCTCGGCCACGCCGATCAGCCCGCCGGTGGCGACCAGGAGCTGCCATGCCCGGACCACCTCGGGGGGCGGCCCGGGCTGCCCGGTCAGGTCCCGGGCCAGGACGTCGTCGACCACCGCGAAGCGCGCCGCCCACCCGGCCGCGGCCGCCACCCGGTCGACGAGCTCGCCCGCCCGCCGTCCGAGGAGCTCGTCGAGCTCGACGACCGTGCCCGCCAGCGCCGAGGCGGGCAGCCCGAGCAGGGCCCGGGCGCCGATCGGGGAGAGCTCGAGGTGCAGGCCGTGCTGGTCGCCGTCGTGGACGATGCGGGCGGGCGAGGTGTGGAGCCCGGCCGTGGGGGCGGTGAAGGCGCCGGGCGACTGGCCGGGGTCGGGCATGGCGGCCATGGCGACCGGCGCGTCGAGGCTGACGATGAGGGTGAGGGTGGGCGACGGCAGCCCGAGGTGGACGCCGGGTTGGTGACCGGCGAGGCGGTAGCCGACGTATCGCCCGATGTGGGCGGCGAGCGCCGGAGCCGGACGACCGACGGCGCCGTCGACCGTCGAGGCGCCCGTCACGGGCGAGGCGACGTCGGCAGCCCCCCACCGGAGGCCGGCGGTGGGGGACCGGCGTCGCGGGTGGCGAGCACGAGCTCGCGGGTGGGTACCCGCAGGGCGACGTAGGCGACGCCGGCGGCGCCGACGGCCACCACCACCAGGCGCACGGCGACGGGGTCGATCAGCAGCGTCGCGCTCAGGCCGCAGGTGACCACGATCGACGCGATGGCGAACCGCTTGGCCCGGCGGGGCATGCCCAACCCGTCGCGGTGGTCACGCACCAGGGGGCCGATGCGGGGCAAGCCGAGGATCCACGCCTCGAAGCGGGGGCTCGAGCGCGAGAAGCAGGCGGCGGCGAGGATGAAGAACACCGTCGTCGGCAACCCGGGCACAACGATGCCGACCCCGCCGAGACCGACGCAGGCGAACCCGGCCACCAGCAGCAGCCCGCGGGTGGGCCGGCTCGCCGAGGTCGTGGTGGGGGTGGGCGGCGACACGAGGCCCTCCGTGAGGCGATCAGGGTCGGCCCCAGCCTACGGACCGGGACCGGCGCGCCACGGAGCGTCGCGAAGGTCCGCCGTGACTGTCACACCCCCCGGGCATGCTGGGGTCACGTCGGCGCCTCCGGTGCACCGGCGCCGACCGACCGCCGCCGAACCCCGATTGGAGCCGACCGATGGGCAAGCGAGCACGAGCCGCCCGCCGCCGGGCGCATGCCGAGATGGGTCAGGGGGCGCGCCACCGCCGCGATGCCGGAGGGGCCGACCACCTCGGCGACGTCCGCGTCGCCCTGGCGGCGGCCGTCGCCGCCGCCCGCCAGGGTGACCCGGACCGGGCCCGGGCGGACGCCGAGCGCCTGGCGGGTTCGTCCGCCGGGCCGCGAACCGTCGAGGTGGCGATCGTCGAGGCGCTCCGCGCCGCCGTGGGGAGCTGCTGGGCTCGTGGCTGGCAGCCGGCCGATGTCGAACGCGTGGTCCGCCGCCGCCTCGACGTCGCCGCCGCCGAGCTGGCGGTCAGTGCCCTCGCCGACGAGCGCCTCGCCTACGCCGCCGCCACCGTCGAGCCGGACTGGGACGACCAGTTGGCGGCGCTGGCGGCGGTGGTGCGATGGCCGCCGGAGTCCACCCATCTGGCGTGGTGGACCGCGGCCCGAGCGGGGCGCACGCCGGTCACCGCGGCCGAGACCGCCGTCGCCGTGCTCGCTCTGCTCGACGACCTCCCGACGCTCCCGCTGCTCGCCCCCCGGCCCGGCAGCGCGCCCACCGGCCGGGCGCCGGTCCCCGAGGGGGCCGCGGCCGCTCGCGACCTGGCGCGGGTGCGGGCGCTGCTGGCCAAGGCCGAGTCGACGCAGTTCCCCGAGGAGGGCGAGGCCCTGGCGGCCAAGGCCCAGGAGCTGCTGGCCCGCCACGCCATGGACCGCTCGATGCTCGACGCCGCCACCGGCGAGGCGGTGGTGGCCGTCGGCCGGCGGGTGGCGGTCGACGACCCCTACGCTGGTGCCAAGGTCATCTTGCTCCAGCAGGTCGCCGAGGCGAACCGCTGCCGCAGTGCCTGGTCGGCACCGTTCGGCTTCGCCGCCGTCTACGGGCTGGCCGGCGACCTCGCCGCCGTCGACCTGCTGTTCACCTCGCTGCTGGTCCAGGCCGACCGGGCGCTCGCCGGGGAGGGTTCGAAGGTCGACCGGTCCGGGCGGAGCCGCACCCGCTCCTTCCGCCAGGCGTTCCTGCTCGGCTTCGCCACCCGGGTCGGGGCCCGCCTGCGGGCGGCGGGGGCGGCGGGCGTGGCCGCCGCCGAGGCGGCCCACGGCGCCGCCCTCGTCCCGGTGCTGGCCGCCCGCGACGCGGCGGTCGACACCACGTTCCGGGCGGCCTACCCCCGGATGGTCAGCCGGTCGGTCGGCACCTCGAACGCCGCCGGCTGGGCCGCCGGGGCCGCCGCCGGCGACGCCGCCTCGCTGGAGCGGGGGCCCGCCATCGGGCGCCGCTGACGCGCCCGTCGCGGTACCGTGGCTCCATGTCAGCGGTGCTGTTCCGGGAGCGCACGCCGGCGGTCGACGCCATCATCGACGAGCGCCGCCGGCTCGGCATCGACCGCTTCGACGAGGTCTGGGAGGGGGTCTACGTCGTGAACCCCGCCCCCCGCCGCAGCCACAACAGTGTGGTCCATGACATCGTGGCGATGCTGCGGCCGCTCGCCGAGCCCCACGGCTTCAAGGTCGTCGCCGAGCTCAACCTGGGTGTCCCCGGCGACTTCCGGATACCCGACGTCGCCGTCTACCGGCGCGAGCTCGACGACGAGGGCGATGACGCCTTCCTCGACACGGCGGCGATCGTGGTCGAGGTCCGCTCGCCCGGCGAGCGGGTCGACAAGCGCCCCTTCTACCTCGCCCACGGCGTGGCCGAGGTGGTGCTGGTCGACCCGGCCACCGGCACCGTCGAGTGGCTGGCCCTCACCGCCGATGGCGCCGCCTACGTCGCGGTGTCGGCCAGCGCCGTGCTCCCCGTCGGTCCAGCCGACGTCGTCGCCCTCCTGCCTCGCTGACCCCGGCCGCTGGTCGGTTCAGAGCGCCTCGAGGGCGACGAGGGCGGCCATGCCCACGACCAGGGTGAGCGCCGCGCTGCGGGTGCGCCAGGCGACGAGGGCGGCCACGGCACCGGCGGCGAACCGGGGGTGGAGGAGATCGACGGCACCCTCGGGGCGAACCAAGGCGGGCACCACCAACGCCGCGAGGGCGGCGGGGGGGATCTGGCGCAGCAGGCGCTGCACCTTCGGGGGCACCCTGGCCACGCGGTCGGCGGCGACGAGGAACGACGCCCGCATGGCGAAGGTGCCGATGCCGCTGAGGACGATGGCGGTCCACACCGGGCTCATGGCGCGGGAGCGCCCGGATCGTCGCCGTCGCCGTCGCCGCTGTCGGTGGCCCGGCGGTCGCCGTCGCCGCTGTCGGTGGCGCGCCCCGCCTCCCGGCGCTCGGCGACCGCCTCGGCGGCGGCGCCGCCGACGATGCCGGCCACGGC